>NZ_KB850178.1:703523-801520 GCF_000369745.1 Acinetobacter sp. CIP 64.7
GATGGGCTGCATCTACTCATGGACTCTACAGGCATGAAGTTTCTAGGTGAGGGCGAATGGAAACGCAAGAAACATGGACCTGAATATCGTCGCCAATGGCGTAAACTTCATATTGGTATAGATGCTAAAACCCTACAAATACGAGCAGTTCAGCTTACAACCAATAATGTCAGTGATTCACAGGTGCTTGGTGATTTACTTAATCAGATTCCACAAGATGAGCAGATTAACTCTGTTTATACCGATGGAGCTTATGACACCAAGCAATGCCGTCAGGTCATTGCAGATCGGCAAGCGCATGCGGTGATTCCACCTAGAAAAAATGCGAAACCATGGAAAGATACAAAGAGTAGCTCGCTAGAGCGAAATGAATTACTTCGAGCAATTAAACGTTTAGGTAGGATACTATGGAAAAAATGGTCAGGCTATCATCGGCGAAGTTTGGTTGAAACTAAGATGCATTGCATCAAATTATTAGGAGATAAACTCAGTGCAAGGAGTTTTGATAGCCAAGTGAATGAGATCCATGCACGTGTAGCAGTCCTTAACAGATTTACGGAATTAGGTCGCCCACTTACCCAAGTTACGCCTTAAATTTGGCTCAATTAGGGGCGCTTTGCATTTCAAATCTTTGTGCAACAAAGCCGTTTGAATATACGTAAAGTCACTCACCCACAGTTGGTCAGGATGATCAGCATTAAAATTACGTTTCACTAAATCATCTGCTCTTTTTTGATCATCTCGGCTACGGGTGGTTTGTTTATTCTTACCACGCCAAACACCTTGTATACCTAGCTTCTGCATCAATCGAGCAACTGTACAACGTGCAATAATATAGCCTTCACGTTTCAATTGTTGCCAGACCTTACGCACACCATATCGACCTGAACTTTCTTTCCAAATTCGTTTAATTTGTTCAGCATGATGCTCATCATGTAGATCTCGTTTCGCTCGATGTTCTGGATTGTCCGCGAGATCTAAAGTTCGGTAATAGGTTGAAGCTGCGATCGGTAAAATCCTACAAATCGCATCAACACCATATCGATCTTTATTGTTATGGATGAAATCCACCATTATTTGTGTGGGCGGTCGAGCTCCGCCTGGGCGAAAAAAGCGGCTGCTTTACGTAGAATTTCATTGGCACGCTTTAATTCTTTAATTTCATGTTCCATTTGCTTCATTTTTTCTTGATCAGATATCTGTTGTACTTTAATAGGATTTTGCTGATCTAAATGCTTTTGATGCCAGGCACGAAGTGTTTCAGGAGTATAACCAATCTTAGGCGCAATTGCTGTGATTGCAGCCCAAGTAGAAGGATAATCTTTTTCAGATTCAATTAGTAATTGAACCGCTTTTTCTCTGATTTCAGGGGTATATTTTAATTTTGTCATCGGGGTAGTCTCTCAGAATATTGACTCTCCGACAAACCCGGTACGGTTCAGTCCCCTTGGATAGAAAATGTGAATAAACTGCAGAATGAATATCCATACGCCTAGATCAAACGTCCAACTAAAAATAATCGGTGGTGTTTCAAAAAGTATGCTGGCATTAAACGAATCCATTATTGATATAAAAGAACACTAAATCAAAGGCTTTGAAATGATTTTCAAGCTTTTTGGAGAAGTTGCAGCTTCTCCTAAAGCCTCGCCTGATTCGATGCCGTAACCGACAATTATTGCCTTCTATACCCACAGTGAAAAATTTACCAATCAACTGTTTGCATTCTTTAAAGGTCGTAACAAAGCTATCCCAATGGTCACTTGATATACATGTATAGCTTACACCTAACTGCTTCAATTTTAATTTAAGTCGTTTTGCAGTGGCTAAATCTCGGTTACCCCATACATAAGCAACAATTTCACCTGTTTCTCGATGATAGGCATAAATTAGCCATTGTTTATTTTGCTTATGACCAACAAAAGTCCAAAACTCATCTACTTCAAGGGTTTCATAATGACTTTGCTGTGCTCGAAGTTGATATTTTGATTGGCTAAGTGTCCGTAGAACTTTACCGATACTTACTCTTTCAATTTCTGCTATATCCCTGACACCACTGCCTCGCACCATGAGGTGTAATATTTTGGTTTTGATACCTGAGTGACAGCCTTGATAACTGAGAGCATGATCACCAATAAATTGACGTCTGCATATTTTACATTGGTAATTTTGCTTACCATCTACTTTTGTGCCATTTTTCTTTATACTGTCACTTAGGCAGGCTGGACACTTGATTTCTAGAGTTATTCGCATTTCTCTATTTTATCAAAATCCAACCTGCTTTTTTTCAGCATACTTTTTGAAACACCACCAAATAATCATCTAAGAATTGATTACGAGACTGCAATCATAAAAATTTAATATTCTCTGTTTTTCAAGCATATTTGATTTAGGAGTTAACCTTATTGCTTATCATCGTATTCTGATTTGAATAGGATATGATCAACAAGTAGACCGCCACTGTGACCATCAATATTAAGAGTAAATAAAAAGGTAAGTGAATGCCGAACTGATATAGAAAAGTGCTCAGTAAAGGCGCCACAATGAGACCAATCGCTTGAGTAGCTGTACAAATACTTGCCATTTTGACTTGAGCAGCTTGCGTAACAGATTGAGCCGCCCCTGTGGTAAATGCAGGCAAAAGGCTTGCCACTCCGACCCCATAAAATAAATAACTTATTTGAAACATCCAAATATGGATTGCACTTAAAGATAGGATGAGTCCAATAACCATGCTAAACGTACCCACCAATACCAAAGCTTTCAGTTTTAAATGAAGTACTTTTACAATCAGGATCTGAGTAATCACTAAGCTAAAACCAACAATGAGCATACATTGGGAAAAATAAATCGCACTTTGTTGTGAGCTTAAATGAAAATGGTCTTGAATATAAAAACCTGCCGTCATATTGAGCGTCACGATAGCCATATAGGTAGTAAATCCTAAAATAAGCCAAGGAATAGCTGGTTTTAATGAAAATGAATGCTCTATTTTTACAGGCCGTTTTTGATCCAATATTGTGTTTTGTTTACCCTCATCATGTTTAAAATACATTGTGATAATCAAACTAAAAATCACCAATAAAATAACTGCAATCCACATTGGCAATAAAATTCCACCGAACAATAACACTGAAGTTAGAAATGGGCCGACGATCATACCTAAACTATTCATCGCACCATACATTGCCATTTTTTGACTGCGTTGTTGTTCCTCTGTGACATGTTGCATGACATAACTTTGTAGACCTATTTGTGGCATAGCCATAAAACCACCAGTACTTGCTCGACTAATCACCAACAAAGCAAAAACTATCATTACGGGTAATGTTTGTTGTATTCCCCAATAAAGAATCGCTGTAAATATAGCCCAAGTAATGGTCATGCCCCAGAAACCATAATTCATTAATTGATAAGGAGTCTGTATTTTTTCCCCTCTGGCAATCAGAATAGATGCAATCGCCATACAAATTGCACCCGCTGAAACAATTACTCCGCCCTGTACTTCTGTTAAGCCAAGCTCACGAATTAATGGGGCAAGTAAAGGTAAAATCATTGAAAAACAAGTACCGTTGGCTAGAGTTGCCCAAGCCAATAATTTAAAATTTTGTTGCATAGGTAGTATTCATCAAAAGAAAAGGCATCTAAAAGATGCCTTCTGGATAAGATTAGTACTTGAGAGTGTAGCTCAAACCATAGGTACGACCTTGAGCAGCCAAGCTCGAAATATCGCCGTAAACCGTTGAAACTGCTTGGCTATAAACAGACTTATAGTCCGTATTCCACACGTTATATACACCAAAACCTAAAGTTCCTGGACCTGCTTTTGCATTGGCAATCACATCCATCACTGCAAAACCTTTGATTTCTGCTGGAGGACGAGTACTACCATTCGCAATCGCATCTTTACGTGCTTCATCCGTACCATCAATAGCCAAAGCTTGTACTCGTAAACCTAAACCATCATTGAATTGCCAGTCTGAATAAACCGTTGCTTTCAAAGGTGCTACACGAATTGCATCTAACTCTTGCCATTTACCATTTGAGTTTTTGAACTGACCACGTGTATAAGCTAAAGTCCCACCTACATTCCAATCATCTGAAACGGTATATTTGACATTACCTTCAATACCATACACGCGTTCATCTGTATCAATAACTTCAATTGCAAAACTTGGAGGACCAAATTTCAATGACTTATCAGATTTGTTATAAAACGCAGTGATCCCTGTGCTTAACGCATCATCTTGTAGACGCCAGCCCAGCTCAAAACTATTTACTTTGATTGGATCAATTGTTTGGTTACTTACGACAAAGTTTGCAGGGACATCTCTTAGCATACGTTGTACATCAGGTAAATTTGCACCTTGCGAGAAATTTGCAAACACCTGTTGTGCATCAGTTAAATGATAAAGTGCGCCTACATTAAAGAGTGTTGCATCATGCTTAACTGAACCACCTTTTAAGGTTTTAGCTTGGTATGTTGGAACGAAATCGGCAACCATTGCTTCAGAATATGGAACTGAGTCTTTAACATCACTATCGATGCGCTCATGACGAATACCTGCTTGTAGATTTAAGCGATCAGTTGCTTCAAATTGACTTTGTAAGAAGAAACCAAGCTTTTCAGTATCTACCTCAGGACCAAAAGCATAATTATTTAGGGGCTTAAACTTTAGACCATTACTACTGATAAAAGTATTTAGATCATAAAGTTGTGCTGTTTGTTTGCCATTTTCCTTATCGTAATCCACACCATAAGTTAGATTTAATGCACGTTCTGCCAGATTGAGTTTACTTTGAAGTGCTAAACGAGCACCAAAAACATCAATATCTGTTTCTGATTGGGTAACAATAAATGTTCTTCCACCTGGAATGGATGCATGTGCTAAAGCATTTGCACTTGGGAAGAATCGCCCTTTTTCAGTACGATAATACGCCTCTGCATTTACAGTCTGACCAAGAAAATCCTGATTTTCATATTGTGCATTTACTGCACTGCGCTTAGTACGTGGTTGAGTATCAAGCTCTAAACCTTTTACAGCTTTTTGACTAGGTTTTGCCCCTAGAAGTAAAACAGATAAGCCTGGACCATAATCAGCGCCATATTCACTGTCCTGCTCATCGTTATAGTATTGCGCACCGATACTTAATTTTTGCTTATCTGCCAACTGCCAGCTTAAACGACCATTCACATCTACAGTTTCAGTATCTTGACGATCTGTTTGTGCAACTTCTGGACCTACACGATCACCTCGACTATCTTGAATTTCACCGCGTTGTGTATAGCTAGCACCTATAAAACCACTCCAATCCCCTTGGTTAAATGATGCAGACTGAAACGCTTCATAAGCTAAAGCATCACTTTTGAAATTATCACCTGAAGTAACGCCGAGTTTGGTTTCAAAATTTACACCATCACCCGAACCTCTTTTGGTGATGATATTGATGATCCCACCTGTAGCACCTGCACCATAAATACTACTTGCACCTGACACGACTTCAACACGTTCGATCATGTCTGGGCTAATGCTATTTAATTGGCGTGAACTATCGCGTGAGCCCGTTTGCGGAACACCATCAATCATATATTGCACTGTACGACCACGCATGGTCATCCCATAGTTACTGGTCGTACCTGAACTTGGTGTTAAAGATGGAACCAACAGTCCTAAAATATCTGCGGTACTTTTACCAGCAGCAGCTTGTTTTGCAATGTCTTCTTGGCTAATACTGTAAACAGTTCCCGCAATCTCAGCGATACTTTGAGCTGAACGAGTTGCTGTCATAACAATCGGTGCCAGTTGATTTACGGTTGAAGTCTGCTCGACATTTTGAGCATAAAGTTGCGTACTGATCGCCAAGCTGAGCAGTGTTAATGATGTCGAAAGTGAACGAACTTTCATAAATGACCCCTAGATGAGTTGTTGCGTTTGTTTTGCTTTGCGAATAAGCAGTTGACTAAGCAACACGCTTAAAACAGATGAAACTGCGAGAATGAGATAGAAGTTTCCATAACCAAATGCTTTGGCTAAGAAACCTGAGACTGCACCGCCAATAAAATAAACCAATAGTTCGAAGCAAACTAAAATCGTAAAATCAGTACCAGCTTGTTCTTTGGAGCTGGTCTGCATGAAATGTGCATATAAGGCTGTCATTGCGATATAGCGGATGGCAAGAATGACAATGACAAAGCCACCAAGAAGTAAATGCCATTGATTCAACCAACTGAGTAAAACTGCAACACCCAACAAGGCGTAAACCAAACTGCGTGCCCAACCAGCCCAGATCAGCAATTGTGTTGCGGCTATTTTTTTTAATAAAAATGCAGCTGAAACAGCGGCTAATAATCCAATCCCTGCACCTATTACAGACATCAGCACGCCGATTTGTGACAACGACCATTTCTGATCAATCAGCATCGGATTCAGCATCGCCATAGCCGGTGCTTCGACAATTCGATAACATACGATCAAGGCTAATGCCCATAACATTTCTGGACGTTTAAATGCACGGATCAGACTTGGCGGCTGTTTTGAGATTTTCTCTACATTTGATTTTTCTTTAATCTGGAAAATAGCCAACATCGTCAATGCTGTCATAGCGGCTAAGGAAATCAGTGCAGTTTGCCAACCATAAAGCTCATACAGCCATAAAGTTGCTGCTCCACCAACCATACTGCCAAGCGCAACACCTATACTTTGCGCCATACTGCCTAGTCGATACTCAGATTCTGAAAAGGTTTCGACCGTATAGCCATCAATTGCGATATCTTGAGTTGCAGCAAAAGTTGAAATCCATAAACCGACAATAACAAATACACCAAGACCGTAATCGAATTGGGTAAGTGCCAAAGCAACGACCCCCAACACCAAAGCTATTTGCGTAAACAAAAGCCAAGTTTTACGTTTACCGAGTTTTTTGAAATAAAAACGATCAATTAGTGATGCCCAAAAAAACTTGAATGCCCAAGGAATATAGAGCAGCGACAACATGCCAATCCAACGTAAATCTACGCCTTGATGACGCAGAATCGCAGGTAAGGCCACATTATAAAAATACAGTGGTAAGGCATGCGCGAGATATAAAACCACCACGACACTCAGGCTCAAGGCTGAGACTTTCTGAATATTTAATGAATTTTGATTCATAAATACCTCTGCAAAGCCCATTGTGTGGCTTCAGCTTTATCTACGCTCACAAAATATGGAACATGCCAAGCTTTGTGCAGAGCTGGTGTATCCAATCGAATACGATCTTCTTCATCTTGAGCAATACGAGCAAAACCCAAACAATATTGGTAAAAATCTTGTTTATATTGCTTATACCATTTGCCTTGGATTGCTCTATATTCCTCCGGAAATTCTGTATTTGCATCGGTTTGCATGATCAACACAAAATTTCGCTGATGTTCGAAATAGTGCTGAATCCGTGCTAACCATTGTTCAAATTCTGCAACAGAGACATTCGCCGCAAAGCGCATGTCTAAGATATGCATTTCATTGATATATAAGCTCATGTAACACTCAGGAGTTTGGCTGGCTGATTAGCTAGCTGTTGTTGTGATGTTTGGTAATAATCCCCAAACTTGTTATAGAAAGTTTCTCTGAAGCAGTAGTACAACATCGCTGTTTTTTCAGGCATCGGTATTAAACGTTGGCTTTCATAACAAAGCTCTGCCACTACTGCTGCATATGGTTTAACGGTATGATCTGGCTCACCCACAATTTTTTTAGCTTTCGAATGTTCAAAAATGTAAAAGCTGAGTAACCGAATGGTTGGTCGCAAGAAGCCTTTGCCAAACACAGATTTGTCACCAAACAGGAGATGCCAACCGAGATCATTGTCATCACCATCGTAATAACGGCCTAAACGATCTCGTTTACCTTCATAAATTTCGGTATAGCCCACATCTTTGCCATCAATTCCAACGATTAATAAACGGTGATGGTCATCTGCTAACATTTTGTCGAAGTAAACTTGTAACTCTAGTTCCGATTTATTTAACTGCCACTGAGGAATTACATGTGGCTCATGCATCCATTGATGTAATAAAGGAATATCCTGTGGATATTGCACTTGGCGTAAGTAGTACTGTGTACCATCTTCAAAGTATTCAAAATAATCTGGTAATTGCTGAGAGATAGTTTTCATATCGAACCTATAAAATGACGAATAAAATTAGCCCGCTTTAGCTTGGCGTGGTTGTTCTGCCCATGTTTTCAATGTTTCTGGGCTAACTGGATTTGCAATAGGATCAAGGAAGACAGGAACAGGACGTTCTGCTTCATCGTTATAACTTGTGGTAAATAGACGTACACGGTTTAGACAAATTTTGGTGTAACTTGGACGCAGCATGGCGAATTTATCAGCACGTTCAGCCAGTTCTGGATGTTTTTGGTTAAACTCAACAATCGTGTTGGAAATGGTCTGCCAAAAATCAAGCTCAGAATATTCAGGATAGTCTTGCAAGAACACATTACAGATATAACGGTAATGCACCATGAACAGACCTGTGAAAATAAAATGGCTTAGATCGGTCGCTTCGTGACGGAGTAATAAATCTGCTTCAGATGGTAACTGAGTTAACTCAGGAAAATCCTCATCCACTAAATTGATGTCGTCAATGAAGTCTTTTAATACCATTGCTTTCGGCACACCATTTTCATGTACCAACATTGTGTTCTCACCGTGTGGTGAAAATGCTAAACCATAACGATATAAGCAAAGTAATAATGGACTCATGCTTACTTGAGCAAATTGTGCTAACCAATCCAAAGGACTTAAACCTGATGCTTGGATCAACACGCTCAGGATCGATTGACCTGAAATATCACGGTGTAACAATGCTGCTTGAGATAACACTTGATGAGATGGATCAACATAACGATCAACACTTTCACGCCATAAACAACCGAACAGCTCTTTAAATTGATACGGTGCACCGTCAATGCGGTCAAAACACGGCTGATGGATAGTTAAAGTCGCAACTTCACCTAAGAAAATCACACCTGTATTTTGTAAGTCTTGATCTTGTTGATGAATTCTTTTTAACCATGCGGTCACTGCTGGAGCTGCTAGATTACGCTTTGAGGGTAATCCACGATAAACAGCGGTATTAAAAATACTGACAGGCAACTTAATGTAATGGCGTTGTAGGTTTGACGTATTGCATAATGTGCGGATTGATTGCATCGGCACATAGCTATCTTGGCTGATATTTAACTCAATAATTTTCTGATCCACAATCTCATTGGCATAAGTCGGAACAAGCCATTGATGCCATTGCCAAGCATGTACGGGAATCAAAAAGTAATTTTGTGGATCTAGGTTTTTTTCTTGGAGAATATTGATGAACTGCTGTAGTTCATTGGCATCAAATTCATGTTGATATAAACCGCAGGCACTCCAATCTTCAGTACTTCGATACTCTGCTAAATCACGATGTACGGCTAACCACAACACTTTAACTTCAGGTGAAAGCTCTGGTGCAGCGCTTAAATAATCATCATAACCAAAACCCATACGCCCTTTACTCATGATGAGCCAAGGATGACCACGTAGCATGCCTTCAACTTTGTAATGTGGCTCTGTCAAAACCGCTATACTTGGCAAACGTGTTTCATTGAACAAATGTGCTTCTGCCAGCCAAGTATTATTCATTTCTTTGATCAAATACGCTTTGGTAAATGGCTTAACATTAGAACTGTCAGACATTGCCACAATAAACTCATGTAAGTTCCAAGCAGGTTGATCATTTTCCTGACTATGAGTCACATCACGTACCGAAGCTTCCTGAATATTCCAGTGTCCGAGTAGATATTGATTTCCTTGAAACTCATACTGACGATTGCCTAAATCTAAACGATAACGCCCTGCTGACAATGCTTTAACTTCAATAATTTCTTCGTATAGAAACTCTGCAATCGCCATTTCAATAAGACGTTGTCCTGCGGCACGCCATTGCTGCTGATTAATTTTTAAAGTTGCAAAGTTCATATCAGTTTCTCATATGTTGAATGTACAGAAGCAGTTTGTGTACGTGTGTTTGCACCACGACGATTAGGATGCGCCGTCATCACGTTCTGTTCTGTTTTCTTGAAAATTGAATGGTTTTTATTGGGAGAATTTTCGCAAAGGCACTCGTTTGATTGTGCTTTGTCATCTGCCATACAAATTTTTGGATTTTGAGAGAGATTAAAGTGTTGGAATGTCTGCGCTTGATTGCCTAATTCATAAAGAGGCTCAGCAAGCAATTGATTAATGATCTTTGCTGCACGATAAGCACCAAGACCTAAATCAGGTGTGCCGACACCATGACTATGCATTTCCTGATTTTGAACAAAAATATGACCATTCAGCCGATGTACAACACGATAGTCGTCTGTAATCTGCCAACGCTGTTTATGATCAAACTCGATGTATGGCTTGAGCAACTGCATAAAACCAAAATCAGGCGTGAAATAACCCGTCGCGGCTACAAGAAAATCACAGTCGAGATGAAAAGACTGAGCTGTAGCACGATGCTGGAAATGCAGTCGGATTTTTTGTGTATCCAATGCTTCTGCATCTTTCAAATCACATTGACTATGTAAATGTGTCTGTAAGCTTTGACCTGCAATACTGCGGTGATAAAGTCTTTGATAAATTTCCCGAATGGTTTTTGCACTAATTCCCTTGTATAACAAGGCTTGTTGCTTTAACTGCTGTTCCTTTTGCTGCGCAGTCAAATCATAAAAATGCTGTGCATAATCTGGACTAAAATGTTCCAAACCTAATGGCGCATACTCCATCGGGAAGAAACCTTGAGAACGAGTAAACCAATGCAAATCAAACTGATGATTAACAGTATCTTGCTGTTCATCAAATAAGTCGATAAACACTTCAGCTGCAGATTGTCCAGAACCAAGTACGACCACATCGCCATGTAAATCTGTATCGGCATGCGTCATATACTGTGCTGAATGCAGACATTGTTGTGGACGGACTTTCTGAATCTTTGCCAAACATTCAGGCAAATATGGCACATTACCACTTCCAATCACTAAATGACGGCATAAATAACTTTGCTGAACACCGTTTGATTCAACGACTACTTTAAAACCTATCGTTTGAGGTTCAATCTTTAGAACCTGCGACTGGTATTCGATACAATCAAGTTGTTCTGCAACCCATTGGCAATAGTGGTTGTATTCACAACGTGGAATATGTGGCTGCTCTAAAAAGTAAAACTTATACAAACGTTGCTGATGACGCAGATAATTCAAAAAACTAAATGGACTGGTTGGATCAACCATCGAGACTAAATCTGCCATAAATGGCACTTGTAATACCGTATTAGGTAGTTGCATACCTGCATGCCAATCAAATTGCGCCTTTTGCTCAAAAAATACGTAATCGAGTGAGCTTTTGCTTTGTAGCAAACTAGCAAGACTTAAATTAAAAGGTCCTAGACCAATTCCAATAAAATCAAGCATAACTGACATCCTTCTGTGAAATACGCAGTGGATTTGGCAGTTGCACGTAAACAGATTGATTTTCTACAGGTGCGATCAACTCGTCTAATTCATGCAAACGTGTCAGCAAGTTGCCTTTATAAGGCAGCGTTGAATTGAACAGTAGTCCTTGTATTAAGGTACTCTCAGGATATTGCTGTAATTGCTCTTCTAAAAATCCAGTTAGATGCGCTAACAATTCATCTTCAGTGATATAGCCTGTTGCACCGATGGCATTAATAATCCCGAACAAAGTATTGCCAAAGAAATAATAACTAAAACGTTCATCAACAAAAGCTTTCGGACCTACCGCAAAGGCTTTTTCTTTCAGTTCAGGAAGTGCTTGCAGAATTTCAGTGGCAAATTCTTCAATATAATAAAAACCTTGGTTATCACGTAACCATAAAGTTTTAGGAAAATGGTTTTCGAGTTCTAATAATACATTTTGTTGATGTGACTCAAATGCCATACCATAACGATGGTATAGATACATCAAAGGCTGCAAACTGACTTCGAGGAACCGATTAAACCAATCTGAAGCAATCTCTGAAACTTCAGCATCAGGATGGGCTTTCGCAATTTTTGCAAATAAGGCATTAAAACGATTTAAAGGCTTGATCGGATGATCTTGGCACAAAGATGCGATACAAGTGACTTGTTGTTGTGGATGGAATGGTTGATCTCGGAAAATACAAATACTTTCATTGATCACTTCATCATCGATTTTTAAAGCGATCCAAGCTGGATCATTGACTGCTTTTAGACTTGGACACTGTTTAAGAATATTTTGCCCAAACTCACTATGCCACAGACGATGTGTCAATTCACCACGATGACATTCTTTGGCCAAATTCACTCGAATAGAATTGGTAATCATCACTGAAAGTGACGGCTTCATCATCCAAGGTGCATTGAAGCTCGCTAATGTGCGTATGGAAGTGGTTGGAGAGAATTGCCAACCACGCAAGCCCAAATCAATCAGTTGCCCTGTTTGCTTTAATCGTTCAAACCAAGCTTTGCCCTGTACATAACGCGCTTGCCATGGATGTAAAGGAAGTAACTTATATTCCGCATGTGTCTTTAATAAATTGAGATCACTTTCAGATAAATACCACTGTAACGCAGTTTTTAATTGCGCTGAAATAGGTTCATCAGTCGCACTACCTTCTGCAATATAATCTTGGTGCACTAGCCAATAATGAAGTTGAGTCTTACCTTTATTTTCAGGAGAAAAGTTTAACCAATCTTCATGAACAAAGCCTGTCCTACTTTTTGGCGCGGGATGCATACTATGCCCTAAAATCAAAGCTTGCTCTGTTTCAATAAAGCTTTGCCCTGCTTTTACTAAATCATCAAATTCATATTCACGATTTTGTAAAAACTGTTGTAGCGCATCTCGACTTTGAATCCATTTTTCAACTAATGAAGCAGCATCTAGATGAACAGCGGCTTCTTGAACAAGTTCTTCTAGCAACAACCCAACAATTGCTACAGGACTAAATACCTTAATTTTTTCATCGATGATAATTTGCGGAAGATCTGCTAAGCGATGTCGCCCCACACAGCTCACATAAGATAAAGGGAAAAAGCAACGTGCTTGAATAGAGGTAATCGGTATTGATAACAGCGTCAAACCTTGGCTAAACGTCTGTAGTTGAAGAGATTGCTGACTTTTATGAAGCAAGTGACCTTTGCCAGTTTCTTGCGTATATGCATTGACGAAATGTTGTAACGCCAACCGATTAGCAAGTGAATGCATCTGTCGATATCCTCTTTCAAAAGAGTTAATTTGTTTTTCGAAATGTTTTAGGCCTGAAACACATCTTAAGTACAAGGGAGTTTGTAGTTAAGATAGAACTAATGATAATTATTATCATTTACTATTTCAATTCCATAAAAGAACCTAGAAAAACAACACTAAATCATTGAATTTATTTTGTTTAACAAGGAATATTGCTCAGTAAAGATACAAAAAGATAATAATAATTCTCATTAAATAAAATGATCAGCTTGTAGCCATCAATAGTTTTTATAGATGTATAAAATTTTTAAATAGTCTCAAATGTAATATTTCCCCACATCAAAAATCTAATATGTCAAAAAATGGGGTATACGGATTTAATGGTTGATGGGGCTTTGTTGCATAAAGATTTTAAAGATAGAGCTTTCCTAAGTTGTTTAAATTTAAGTGACAACTTGGGTATGAGCTCGGCCTAATTCCATAAATTTATTTAATACTGCCACACGTGCATGAATCTCATTCACCTGGCTTTGAAAACTCCGTGCACTGAGTTTATCTCCCAATAATTTGATGCAATGCATCTTGGTTTCTACCAAGCTTCGGCGATGATACCCAGACCACTTTTTCCAAATTGCTCTTCCTAGGCATTTAACCGTTTTCAACAATTCATTTCTTTCTAAAGATCTCAGCTTTTTGTCTTTCCAGGGCTTCGCATTTTTTCTTGGCGGAATCACCGCATGTGCCTGTCGATCTGAAATGACTTTTCTGCAGTGTTTCGTGTCATAAGCACCATCTGTATAGACAGAATCAATCTGCTCATCAAGTGGAATTTGATCAAGTAAATCTTCGAGTACTTGTGAATCACTGACATTGTTTGTCGTGAGCTGAACGGCCCGTATTTGCAGCGTTTCAGCATCTATACCAATGTGAAGTTTACGCCATTGGCGACGATATTCAGGCTGATGTTTCTTACGTTTCCATTCACCTTCACCTAAAAACTTCAAGCCAGTAGAGTCGACGAGTAGGTGGAGACCATCACGACTTTTCTGATAGCTTATCGCAATATCAATATGCTTTTGTCTTCTACAAATAGTCGAATAATCTGGCGCTGTCCAATCTAATCTACAAAGTTTAATGAGGCTCTGAACAAAGCCAGTGACCATGCGTAAAGTGAGTCTAAATAGAGATTTGATCATCAAACAGCATTGAATCGCTATGTCGGAGTAGGTTTGACTTCGACCTTGTTTGCCTTGAGGTTCTGCATACCATTGTGTTTTTGGATCGAACCAAATGGCAATATTCCCACGATTAATGAGAGCTCGGTTATATGCGGGCCAATTGGTTGTGCGGTAGATTTTGTATGTAGGCTTCTTCATTTGGAAATTATATTGCCGAAGGAGTCCTTAAGAACAGCTTTGTGCAACAAAGCCTCAAGAAACTAATATCTCAGAAATAGTTTTTTCTGGAGATGGCTTATGGCTATATAACGGAAAGCCTACTAATACTAGGGTTAGTGGTATATGGTTCTTTGAAAATGTGGATTGTTATTCACTTGAGCGCTTAGAAAGTAATTTATTTTTAAATCCTTGGGCTCGGTTTCAGCTACATAATTCTCTTAATGAATTTACACAGAAAATTATAGACAATGATCAATTTCGAACTTTAATTGGGACAGTTAACCCTAGAGATCTTTTTGTAAAACACAAATAAATTTTATAGTTATATTAAAGCCCAATCATAGCCGATTGGGTTTTTTTAATGCTTTATCACATTACACACTTAATTATTAAGCTATTCGCCAAAGTATTATGTATTTCATCTAAACTCTAGAGCAGATAGGTATCTAAGCGGTTATTAATACATTTTCCATATCGTGAACATGTAATCTTAATAATTTTAGTATCTTCCAAAAAATCTATCGTACATAAACTTCTCATAATGACATACGTTGTGTCGTTTTTATTCCATAATGACACAGGTTGTGTCACAAGATAATGTCATTGATTGTCACAATTATGCTTAACATATTGATTTTACGTATAGCAAAATGACAAGCGATGTGTCGTCTTACGTTAAAATGACACGACATCTGTGATTTTAACTTTAAATAAAAAGCCACCCTTGCGGTGGCTTTTTTATGATCTGATTTATCGTCTTCAATTCTGGGATTTATTTCAACCGCTTCCCTGCTTCATCAACAATCATTTCCCCATCTTCATTGCTAAACGCTGCGCACTGCGGAGCAGAAAGAATATCTAAAACAACTTCTGATGGAGAAACTTTACAAGTTCACCCTCCTCACCCGCGGTCAGTCTGCTGATCTCACCGATCGATATTCTGAACGAGTCTAAAGTGCTGAGGAATTATCGAAATGGGTGAATCAGCAAAAGATCTAGTTTTATCTCAAATCCTCTGATCAACTTTTCAAAACTTAAATATTAAAAAATCCCGCTCAAGAAGCGGGATTTTGTTTTTTGAAAATTTAACAGCCCTAAATCATTTCAATTAAAATTCTTTTGTCACACTCAGACCAGCACTCCAGTTCCGCCCTTCTGCCGGCTCATAATAACGTCCTTCTGGTCTACTACTTTCATTGACAATCACCGAACCAGAATAATCTTTATCAAACAGGTTATCGACACGCGCAAAAGTATTCACCGCCCACTCCTGCATTTTCCAGTGATAACCTACATTGGCACCAGCGACTGTGTAGCTTGGTGCAGTATCAGAATTTAAGTCGTTCACATAAATCTTATCGGAGTAACGCACATCGAGTCCTGCATGTAAGCCATTTTCAGGCTTCCAGCCCAGACTTAAAAATGCCTGATTTTTGGCAATCCCCGGAATATAGTTTCCGGCTGCAATAGCGGCAACCGTACCGATTGCGGGAATGTCAGCATCAAAAGTAGCATCTATATAGCTATAGCTGGCTTGAGCAGTGAGATCACGCCAAAGGTTTTTGTTCCAGGAGAGTTCAACACCTTCTCTTAAAGTTTTATCGGCATTACGGAAAGTAGAGCGACCATTGTCATTACCTGCAGAAACAATGTCATCCTGAGTCGTCGTATGGAAAACTGCAACAGTAAAATCACCTAATGTATTGGCAGATTTCAATCCCATCTCATAGGTTTCACTTTCTGCTGCTTTTAAACTGAAGCTGCGGTTTTCTGCAGTATTTGCAGGATAAGACATTTCGGTAAAGGTCGGCGTTTCAAAGCCTTGTGCATAACTGACATAAGTCATCAGCTCAGGTAAAATCTGCCAGCTTAAAGCCATGGAGGGCAATAATTTCTGATAATCGGTTTTACCTGAATTATTGCCATTCGCCAGAAACTTGTCTTTAGACTTGAAATGCACATTGCTATAGCGCAGGCCGGCATCCAAGGTCCAATCGGGAGCAAAGTGATAAGAAGCTTGCAAATACGGATCTAAATTCCACAGGGTATTATCTTCATCTCGACGCAGTTCACCTTTAACCCCCAAGCGATCACCTAAAAAGTTTTGATAGCCTTTACGGTCTTCAGTCATGGCATCAAAAGCGAGACCAGCAATCAGTTGGATATCTGGCAGAATATCTTTACCCGTCCAGCGTAAATCTGTCCCATAAAAATTACGGTCAAAATCAATCACGCCACCCGCATGATTAACTCCATCTTGTGCTGTACGAGGAATCGACTGATATTGCGTGACTGCGCGCTGTCCCCAGTAGGCCATACCATACAGTTCATGCTGATCATTGATCGGTTTATTCCAGGTCAAACCTGTTTGCAGCTGCTCAATTTCTTTACGTGCATTATAAAGAAGGACGTTGGTCGCGACCTGTCGGGGATTGGCCTTCCACTGGTCTCGGGTTAAACCACCCGGATCATCCGCTGCAATTTTGACATAGTTATTCATCCAGTTGATTTTAGAACCATCTTCCAGATCCCAGGTCAGCTTGGCATTATTCAGAACTTTATGTGCACTGCTGTGATCACGGTAACCATTGGTATCAAAATAAGAGGAGCTGATGATATAGCTTGGCTCTGAAGCATTCTCTGAGCCGCCTTGCAAAACCAGCTTGGTCTGCCCTTTGTTCTGACTCCCTGCAGAATGCCCCAGTTCAATTGAGTCAGCGCCTTGCCCTTCCCTTGTGGTGGTTAAAATTGTTCCCCCCGAAGAGTTGCCATACAGCGAGGAAAACGCACCACCCAAAACCTCAATATGATCCAGACTGTTCAAATCAATATTCGAGGTTTGCCCCTGCCCATCCGGCATCGTTGCAGGGATTCCATCCACATATAAACGCACACCACGCACACCGAAACTGGAGCGTGCGCCAAAGCCTCGCATCGAAATTTGCAGGTCTTGGGCATAGTTTTCGCGATTATTTAACTGTAATCCTGGAACGCCTTTTAATGTTTCCGAAAGGTTCACATTCAGGCTGTTATCTTGTTCTTGATTCAGATAATACACTGACGCCGGTGTGGTCAATCGCTCCCGATCGGTACGGGTCGCTTGAATGACAATCGTGTCTAACCTTTGGACTTCTTGTATGTCATTTTCTGCATAAATATGCTGACCTACGCAAGCAATCAGGCATGACAAGGTCGATCTCACGAATGGAAATTTCGGGCTTTGATACATAAATAACAGGCCTTATTTGAAAGTGGTTTAATGCGGCAAATACCTTATCGAGATGGCGTACATCTCATGATTCAATTCATTTTTTTTAAGCATCGATATCCAGTAAATGCGCTGATTCGATGACATATAGTTCGCTCAATGAATAGAAATATTTTGAGCTTAAAAATTCTGTGTTTGATAAATTCAGACTTGATTAATCCTTTATCTGAATTGCGCTTAAAATCAGCCATATACAAAGCATATTATTTTAATGCGATCTGAATGAAATTGAGCTTTCAGAAACAAATCAACATCATTTCTCTGTGTCCTTAAAACTCGATGTAGGCATTCAACAATAGCGTATAAAAAAGCCTGACGAATCAGGCTTCTTCATACTTAATTAGAGATTCAACTATTTATTGTCTGGCAAGGCATAAGCCACCAGAGAGTCGCCCATTTTGGTGCCAAAGGAACCATGACCACCGGCCATAATGACCACATACTGCTTGCCATTGGCTTCATAAGTCATTGGCGTAGCCTGACCACCTGCAGGTAGACGGCCTTTCCACAACTCGTCACCGTTGTTGACGTTAATAGCACGGATATAGTTATCTTGAGTTCCACCCACAAACATTACATTACCCGCAGTAGAAATAGGGCCACCCAGCATCGGTACACCCATTTTGAATGGTGGCAATGGAATGCCAGGCATACTGTCACGAATGGTACCGATGCGGCGTTTCCAGGCCACTTCATGAGTATTTAGATCCACCCCTGCGACAAAGCCCCAAGATGGCTGTTTACACGGCAGTCCAAATGGAGACAGGAACGCACTGATTTCAACGCCATAAGGCACACCATACATCGGTTGAACACCTGCTTCTGTACCTGCACCTTTAGCCGTCTTAGGACGGTTCGGATCTTGAGGAATCAGTTTTGATACAAATGGCAGGCCAATCGGGTTGGTCAATGCAATTTGACGATCTGGATTCACCGACATACCACCCCATTCGAACACACCCAGGTTACCCGGGAAGACCAGCGTCCCATTTTCAGAAGGTGGGGTATAAATGCCATCGTAATTCAGTTTGTGGAACGCAACACGGCAGACCAACTGGTCAAACATGGTCGCACCCCACATCTGTTTATCGGTCAATTTCTCTTGTGGCGCCAGATTAAAATCAGAGAACGGTTGAGTTTTAGAATAGAACTCACCTTTGGTTTGGGGTCCACGTTTCACAGATTGTGGTACCGGTTTCTCGGTAATCGGCACAATCGCTTTACCATTACGACGATCCAGCACAAAAGCATTACCCGTTTTGGTCAAGACATAAATGGCTGGAACCATATTGCCGTTTTTGTCTTTAATCTCGGTCAATGTTGGCTGTGAAGGTACGTCCATATCCCACAAATCGTGATGGGTAGTCTGGAAGTTCCATACCAGTTTGCCGGTCGTCGCATTCAAGGCCAGCATCGAGTTGGCATAACGCTCGTCCAGTTCAGTACGATGACCACCGTAAATATCCGGTGTACCGACACCCGTTGGTACGTAGACGATATCTAGCTCTGCATCATAGGCCAAAGGTGCCCAAGCATTTGGAGAGTTGTGTACAAATTTTTGACCCGGTGCAGGAATCAAATTCGGATCTTCAGCGCCTGTGTCAAATACCCAAAGCAGTTCACCAGTGTTCACATCGTAACCACGGATCACACCTGACGGTTCTTCAGTTGAATAGTTGTCTGTGGTTGAACCCGCAATAATGATCGTCGTGCCGGTTACTACAGGCGGTGAGGTTGGAATATAACCGCCTGGATATGGGAATGGCATATCTTTTTGCAGATCGACTTCGCCATTTTTACCAAAATCAGAACAGACTTTACCGGTGGTTGCATTTACCGCAACCAGACGCCCATCATTGACCGGTAAAATGACTTTTTGCGGACATTCAGCCGATGTGGTTTTCTTAGCAGCAAGACTGCTTTCAAAACCAGCCGTATTGTTGACATCATAATAAGACACGCCACGACAGGTTAAATGCTGATAGGTATGATCAGCTTTCAGCTTTGGATCATAGGTCCATTTCGCCTTACCTGTTGCCGGATCAAGCGCAGTCAATTTCTGGTGAGTGGTACAGATGTACATGTTGTCACCCACCTTGATTGGGGTAACCTGATTGGTGGTTTCACCCGAGTCATTTTCAGTCTTGAATTCGCCCGTGTGATATTCCCAAGCCACCTGCAAATCTTTGACATTTTCAGTATTAATCTGCTTTAAGGGTGAATAACGCAAACCGGACTGGGTACGGCCATAAGCCGGCCAGTCTTCATCTGCTACACCGGGGATTGACTGGGGGGCTGCAGGCTGCTGGGATTTTAATTCACCGCGAATTTCTTGCGGGTCATTAAATACAGCATAAATCATGACAGCGATGGTAATGGCCAATGAAGCACCCAAGGCAATTTTCGCGGTTTTAGCATGATCAAAGCCACGTGTGGTAGCCGGAATCAGCAGGGCTAAACCAAACAGACCTAAAATATCTAAACGCGGTGCAAGTGCAAAGAAATCTGAACCAACTTCCCACAGCCCCCACACCACTGTTGCCAAAACGAATACGGCATAAACAAGGAGTGCAGCACTTTTTCGTTTATACAAGAGAACTGCGGTCGCAATAAAGAGAATACCTGCAATGATGTAGTACCAAGACCCACCCAGCACTGCAAGATAAATCCCTCCAATCAGCAGTCCTATACCGAAAACAGCGGCAATGACCGCTAAAATCGTTTTCAGTACCGAACCTGATGATGAAGTATTCATATTGAACACCTATAAAAGTTTTTTTGAAAGTCCATGCACATGACAGGCATGAGCACCCTTATTGTTAAATTCTGAGTTATAAATACATCAATGTCTTAAGCAGGCATTGCCCATTACTGCAACAAAGCACCTAGAGATTCATAGTGTATTTGCAACTAAAAACTATATTTTAAAATGACGTATTAAACTTGATTCCGCCCACCCAGACATTTTCACCATCTTTATATGCACCGACGTGACGCACATATTGCACATTCGGGCGAATGGTGAGCCAATTAGTGGCATGTAAGCCATAATAAATTTCTGCATCGATTTCTTGATGACGGTCAGCACTGACATCGTCATTCATGTTGATGCGTGCAATACCAAATGCGATTTCATCTTGAGGGCGTGAATCCATTGCACCCTTATAAACCAGCCCGATATTTTGCATATCACTGACATTATTGGTTTTGGAGTCATGCACTGTCGCATTCACAAAGCCGGTCAAACCACGCGAAGTATCTCCGTGATGTGCAGTCAATTGTTGCTTGGCAACAATCCAGCCCCCATGGTGATGATCGGTTTGATCTGGATTGGAAATGACTTCAGCCTCTGCTGTACTGTAGTAATAACCGGCACGGTATTCACCCGGTAGTTTCTGTTCACCCAGTTTAGGTGCCCAAACCACTTCTGCAGGAAGCATTGCCCCTTTGGAACCATCCGTACTCAGGTTAAATCCTTTACCACGTTCCAGATTCTCAGGGTTGTATTCATAAGCACCGACTTGGGCATAAAATTCAGGGTTAAGGTTATATTTGACCCGTGCAGCCCATTGGCTTACCGGCCAGTTGTACCACTGATCGCCAACCCAGTTCCCGACTTGTGAACCGCATAGGGCCAGATTCTGGAAATCACAGTCAAAACTATTGAAGTCTTCACCCTCACCAAAGCGTCCGACTTTCACATCCAGTTTTTGTTCCAGGAATTTTTTCTTGATCCATAAATCAGTCAGGCGCCAGGTTTGACCACGGCCCCAGACTTCTTGCACTGAACTCAGATGGCCATTTAAAGCAGCAGCGCTTTGAGACAGTGACTGACCGTTACGCTGGGTCACTGTTATTTGTGCTTCGGTGTCTTGCCAGCCTGCAATTTTTGCCAGATCCAGATGTGCCCCAAAAACAAACTGGTCCGTATATTCAGTTTTATGGTTTGAAGATCTTTGCGCATCGATCAAGGTTGCCATTTCACCGGTATAACCAAAACTGAAATCATAACCTTGGTTTTGGAGCGCTGTACGCTGCCCGTTCCAGTCACCGAGCATCCACGGGCTTTCTGAACTGAAAGCAGCTTCAGCATGCACAGTGGTCGTGGTTAAGATGAAAGAGGCACAGCAAAGGTAAAAGGCCTTCGATAATGGGGAGAGATACATTGAATGTGACACCTTCATCACCATATGAAGCTTTTTATTGTACGCCTGTTGATTTTAAAAAATTGTTACTAATAGATAAAAAGTATGAACAAAATGTTATATTTATTAGTATTATTATATACTTTTTGTAAATTTTAAATTTATAAGTATTTGTTTATCATTATATTAAATTTAATAACATCAAACCATAGCTCCAAAGAACAATTTGATATTCATCAGATAGATTTAGCTTTAATTTCTTATAAAAGATTCAGAGATAAATCAGCTCCATTACTATTTAATTTTCTTCATTTCAAATCATGCAACGCTACATTTTTTGTTGATTGAATACTGAATCACTATTGCGATAAGGCTTTTAAAAACATGAAAAAATTATTGTCATTTCACCATAAACTTTTAAAAATTAGATTATGCTAAAGTTATTCTGATAAGAAATTGCGTCGCTTTAAAACAATAATCTAGCTTAATAGACGAGAACAAGCATGAGAGGTTCAATCCTTGATTTTTCTATTCAACACAATACCGGTTTTATCTCGGGGGATGATAATCAGCGCTATAGCTTTAATGGCGCAGACTGGCGTAGTGAGCGTCCACCTTCACGCGGTGATCGGGTCGATTTTATCGTCAATACCGCGGGTGAAGCATCTGAGGTTTATTTAACCTCAGGCAGTTCTATTTATCTGGGAGAAAAAATTTCTAGTCAGCTTGGCAAATATTCAAATCTGGATCAAGCCGAGGAAAATTACAGCAGCATTGACTGGTTTGTAAAATGTCTGACCAACTATGCAAACTTTTCCGGCCGTGCACGCCGTAAAGAATTTTGGTTCTTTATGCTGTTTTGTGTAATTTTAGGCATTGTTGCTGAGGTAATTGATACAGTTTTAGGCACTAAACCGCTGGTGAATAGCCTGCTTAATCTAGCACTTCTAGTCCCAAGTCTGGCCGTTGGCGCGCGTCGCTTGCATGATGTAGGACGCTCTGGTTGGTGGCAATTACTGACGCTTACCGTGATTGGTATACTGGTACTGATCTGGTGGTGGGCAACTGAAACCAAGCAACAAAACAATGAATATGGTGCTCCTGCCAAATAACTGAACCTTACAAATCCCGTCTTGATACGGGATTTGGTTATCGATTATTTAATGACTAAATATCAGCAAAATCAGACTTTCTCCATGCTGCAAGATCAATTAGTGAAATTTCCAGATGCTGTATGGGTGCAAATCTATAAAGATAAAATGCAGCTGATGAATATAGATGGCACGATTACGCATACCCTGCTACCCGATGTGCCCTATGCCCATCCGCGGAGTATTATTGCCGACTTTGATGCAGCCGCGGTGACGCTGAAACGGCTGTTACCATCGTCAATGATGAAGAAACTATTTAGCTCTATAGCACTGCTGCAAATTATGGATCTGCCTGAAGATGGTTTAACCGAAGTTGAAAAGCGTGCGTTACTCGAACT
Organism: Acinetobacter sp. CIP 64.7; assembly: GCF_000369745.1. Taxonomy (GTDB): domain Bacteria; phylum Pseudomonadota; class Gammaproteobacteria; order Pseudomonadales; family Moraxellaceae; genus Acinetobacter; species Acinetobacter fasciculus. The sequence goes on from NZ_KB850178.1 coordinate 727,056, forward strand.
CGGTTATGAAAGTAGCGTGCAAAATGTCATCCTGTTTGACCATGCAGGAAATGCTCTGACCAAAGCCAGAGTTCCCCCCAACATCGAATGACGATCATCAACATTTTACTGGTGATCATCATTATGGTGGTGCTGGCATCGACCTGGTTTTTGACGCTTTAAATGTTCATCCAAGAGCAAAAATCCCGCACGCTGCGGGATTTTTATTGAGATAACAATCTAATAAGAGAGTTGATCTGTATAGATGTAGCAGCTTATAGACAAAATATCTCTAAAAATCAGCTCAAATAAAATAAGCAAAAATTAGGGTTTATTTAAAATAATCTAGCAACTGATTAAAGCGGTCTATTTGATATTTAGGCTGTGCCAGTGCTAACTCTTCCTGACTACCATAACCATAATTTACCGCAATAGTATCAATACCATTTTGACGGGCACCAAAAATGTCATGCTCACGGTCACCCACCATCAGGCATTGATCGGCCTGTAATTTTTGCTGCTCTAAAATATACTGAATCAGCTCAGCTTTATTGGTTCGCTCGCCATTCAGCTCACTACCATGAATGTCAGTAAAATACTGGGCCAGATCAAAATGTTTCAGAATCTGTTTGGCATACACTGTCGGTTTTGCTGTGGCGAGAAACAAGCGATAACCACGGCGTTTCAGTTCTGCCAGCGTTTCTGCCACACCCTCAAAAACATGATTTTCATAAAGACCCTTCACTGCAAAGCGCTCCCGATAACCCATTAAGGCCTGCTCAGCCAGCACATGATCGGCTTCAACATTTAAAATTTTGGCTAGTGAGGCTTTTAAAGGAGGGCCAATAATCCAGTCGATATTTATCTCGTCACTAATCGGATGACCAATTTTTTCCAGACCATAGCGTGCAGACGTCGTAATCCCCACTTTCGGATCGGTTAATGTCCCATCCAGATCAATTAAAATATTCTTAATCACCGCCTATCCCCTCTCATCAGCACCGATATAAATTAATATCGAGAGTTCATTCAAATTTGCCTATACTAATGCAATTTTAGTGAATGAAGGACATCATTTTGCGCCCTACCGTACTTTGCTTTTCCGGTTTAGACCCTTCAGGTGGAGCCGGCCTTCAAGCAGATATTGAAGCTATTGGTCAAAGTGGTGCACATGCGGCAATTGCCTGCACAGCCCTCACTATTCAAAATTCACAGCAGGTTTTTGGTTTCGAAGCCACTTCCAGAGAATTGCTATTGGCACAGGCCAATGCGGTGGTCAATGACCTGCCCATTCGTTGCGTAAAATCTGGCATGTTAGGCACTACAGACAATATCGCGGCTCTGGCCGAGTTTCTGACTGTACATCCAGATTATCTGTATGTGCTGGATCCGGTTTTGGTCGCCAATAGTGGCGGCTCGCTGGGTAATCAGGAAACGCTGGTCAAAGCATTTACCCAGCTGATTCCATTGGCCACCATTTTAACGCCCAATACGGTTGAACTGCGTGCCCTGACGGGTGAGCAAGACCTCAAACTGGCCACTCAAAAATTATTTGAAATGGGTGCACAGGCAGTTTTGGTCAAAGGTGGCCATGAAGATACGCCAGATTACATTCAGAACAGTCTGTATATCGCAGGTGAGCTGGTCAACGAAACTCGCTGTCCACGTCTGCCAGGTGAATATCATGGCTCTGGTTGTTCATTGGCCAGTTTCATTGCTGGACGTCTGGCCATGGGTGATCAGTTGAAAACCGCGGTACAGCATGCTGAAACCTGGTTATTTGGGGTATTAAAAAATGCTGAAATTCCTGTTCCAAATGGTCAGAGAATTCCAAAGCGTTTTTAAAATTACATCTCTTAAAATCAAAACTAGAAAAAAGCCTGAGTCATTCAGGCTTTTTTATCACTGCTATTTTTTAAACAATACTATTTGGCCTGATAAATGATTTTGCTTACATAGGTCGGTAAATTCCAAGCACCACCGGCGAAGCCTTTGCATTGTACGGTCAGACCACTGAAGCTTTTGACAAATTTCTTGCCATTCCAGGCCCATTCGTTCTGACTCAGACAATCGCCCAAACCACGCACTTTATGCCCGGAAAATATCTGGCCTTGGTTAAATGTTTCTCCCGAGGTCGTCACCAACTGTTTAAATTGCTTGTTTCGATCCATCAGCCAGAAGCCACTACCCATATTATAAGCCCCACGCCAGCATGGAATCTGAATCAGTTGATTCTGGGCATTAATGGGATAAATGGTCATAACATCATCATCCAGAAAACGCTGGCTAAACAGCAAATCACATTGATCTTCCTTGGTGGTGGCTTGCAGTTTTCGAATCATCTGCTGACTTGTTGCCGTATTCAGTTTTGCTTGAGTGACTTTGCCTGACTGATATTTTGGTATCTGAATTTTCGGTATCGCTGCAGCTTTGAGCACCGCCTGATTGGATTTTTTCCCCGGCCTGATCAAGGCTGAGGGCGTAGAAAGTCGACGCTGAAATTCATCCATCTTGAGTAAAACGGCACTGGCACCGGAATTCGACAGGTTCCAGCGTGATTGCGTATTCTTAAATACAACCGGAGCTGTTCCCTGTAAAGCTTTTAGCAAGGCTCGCGTTTGATCAGTACTGAGTTGCCCTATTCCCTCCCGATTCAGAACAATCACGCCATAAGGTGTGCTGGCAATTTGCAATTGAAGCTGTCGTGTAGGTGTGGCAGCAGCTAAGGGTAAAATCTGGACCTGAGCTTTGATGCTACTGTTTGTCCCAGCAGCACGCTCTAGTAGCACCGAAACCGGCTGATCAATATATTGATCCGATTGATAACCGGCAGCGCGGCAGGTGCCGGTATTATCACAGGCAATTTCCCAGTCTTTATGTGAAAAATGCAGTCCCTGAATGGCCGCCAGACTTAATGAGCTGATACTGGCTAGACCAAATGTGATACTCATGATTTTGATGCTGTAGATCCATTTTTGTTTCATCGTTTAGTCCTTATTTAAAATGCTTGCTGAGGTGGCAGGCTGCATCTGCTCAATCTGCTTCTGTTTATCTTTTTTCTTGCGCTCATTGCTCAAAGTCGCCATTAAATCCTGCGCCAAAGCCTTAAGCAGAATCATATCTTCGGCCTGCATCTGTCTCGGTTGTTTATCCAGCAGACACAGACTCCCAAGCGCAATTCCATTTTTATCTTTTAAGGGTACACCGGCATAGAAACGGATATGATGCTGTCTTAACTCTGACAGATGCGGAAAGCGCGGGTCACGCTGCAAGTCTTCAATCACCAAAGGCTCATTCTGATAAAGCAGATGGGTGCAGACTGAATCCTTGCACATTTGTCGGGTTGCTACAGGTTCTTGGGTAAAAGGACTGACCGGAATATACATTTCATGCTGATTCAGCCAGGAAATTTGTGCGTAATCAACGTCAAAGGCTTGACGGGCTTCTTCAATATATTGTTTATAAAGGATCTGATGACGATGATCCAATAAACCCAATTCATTTAAAGCCTGTTGTCGTTCTTTTTCATTCTTGATCTCCAGATTCTCAAACCAGCTTTCCCCTTCATTCAAGGTATAAGTCTCGACAATCAGAATCAGATCATCGACATTATTGATCAGTGCCTCCAGCTCAAAACGTTGTTGCAGTTCATCCAGAAGCTCCAGCTGCATCACGCTCCAAGTCGCAAAAATAATTTTCAGTTCAGGATATTGCTGCGCCAGTCTATATTTCAGCAACCGGATCTGTGCCGCAGGCGCATGATGAAAAATCGACACACATAAAATCTTGATCGAAGCTGGCAGTACAATACCCTTTCCTGATTCACTCGATTGAATCAATACATCCGGATCATTTCGGGCAGCAATATTTTTGAGATTCAACGCGTGTGCCAACATGGCAGAAATCTGGGTGTCAATTTCCCAACGTGCACCAACGCAATAGACTTCGGGCTGTTCAGCATTTAATTTGCTCGGATAAGCTTTTTGGAATGCATGATTAAAGAACTGCAAGCCCTGATAAAGACGCAACCGGTGCTCGGCAGTAACATCGGTATCATGTCCTTGAGAATAAATCCGAATGGCTGGAATGGCCACTTCACCATAGAACATCTGTACCCGACGGGCCACCTCCTCCGCACTGGGCTTTTTTGGCAATTGCGCACAGATATAATCATTGGCTACTTGCATTGCATCATTGACTTCGTCGGCTACCAGTCGCTGATAAAAGCGTTCGAAGGGTGACAATACTGGCGTACTGCCAAGCAAAGTTTTGACAAAACCCAGTGCCGGCACGTAGTTGGACAAAACCAGCAGGCAGGCAGTCAAAGGCGTCGACAAGATCAACCCCACCGGTCCCCAGAGGGTGGTCCAGAACGTGGCAGCCAAAATAATCGCTAAGGTAGACAGACCGGTACTTTCCCCATAAAGCCAAGGTTCAATCACGTTATTGCTGATCAGTTCCAGCACCAGAATCAAGGCGACAGTCCAGAGCACCATGTCCCAGCCCGGATCAACGGCGAAGGCCAGCGTAATCGGGAAAATAGCTGAAACGATCGGGCCAACATAGGGCACAAAACGCATAACCACCGCGACCAGCCCCCACATGATCGCTGCCGGCACCCCAATCACCAGCAGCCCAATCGCCATGGGAATGCCATAAGTGACATTGACCAGCAGCTGCATGCGCAAATAGGTTCCGATACTTTTGCCGGCATCATCCAGCGCATCGGTGCCGATATTCAGATTACCGCCCAAGAGTTTCAGAAAACGGTCATGCAAGTCTTTGCCATTGAATAAAATTAATACCATAAACAGGAACACAATCCCGATAATCGCCAGTGGATTCAGAATTTTATTCAACCAGTCTAGGGCAGCCTCTTCACTCGTTGGTTCCAAACCGACCACTTTGACATTCTGCACATTCGGGTCTTCTGTTTCATGTTCGGGTGTATCTATCGAATTTTCTACCGTGTCAAAGGTCTGGATCGCGCCATCCCACATACTCGGTCCCTGACGATAGTTTTCAAGCATTTTTAGTTTCTGCTGGATGGTGTCCTGATATTGCGGCAGTTCCTGACTCAACTTGCCGAGTTGTACTCCCAGATAAGTTGCAGTGCCGCCCAGAAATGACAAGGTCAGGCACATGACCAGGCCAATCGCCGCCCATTGGGGACAGCCCCAGCGCTTTAAGCGAGAAACCAGAGGAGAAAGTAAAAATGCCAGCAGAATGGCCAGAGCCAGCGGAATAAAAATATCACGACCAAAATACAACGCCGTCATGACCACAGCAGCAATTACAAAGCCTGCCATCATTCTGAGTGCATGTTGGGTGCGCTGCCGCTCGGACTGATCCGGCATCAATACTTCAGTCTGTTGTTGCAGGTTGGCCTGTCTTGGTTTTACTTGACTGTTCTTGTTGTTATCCACCTGAAAAGTCCTAAAATATTATTCCTTCAACATAATTTAGGACTTTCTATATTTTTGTTACAAAGGTATTCCTGTAATCATTTGCAAAGATATTTCACTTAAATCTTTTCAGGTAAATAGATTAACTCACGCTTTTGATCCGGCGCATTTTCCGGGTTTCGAGTTGCACAGGGACTGAAGTATGTTGATGCAGCAATTGCCATTTGCCCTGCTGCTTGCTCAAGCACATGCTGACCCGACACCAGCCCAGCTGGAAAATCGGTTCAATCACCGCATAACTCACCCGTACATAACCATCGACTACAGCCAGATCAGAAGTGACATGAATATTAAGGTCTTGGCGTTCGATGCGTATGCCTTCGGGCATAAAGTGCCGATATTGTTGCCAGAGGGCCTGATAGGCTTCGACGCCTTTCACTTCCATACTGACATCGACCAGACGGATCTCCGGTCGGCATAATTGAACAATATCCTGAATATCGAGTCTGGCTATGGCATTGTCCCACTCCTGAAGAAATGCCATGACTTCCCGAGCCAATTGTTCATCCCCAAAAATCTGCATCAAATTTTCCTCAATCGGACAAGTCAGACCTGAAATCTGGGATTCAATCAACTCACCCGATTTCTGATCTTTTGTTCTTATTATTTTGCCTATGCTAAAGCGTTATTCTCGCTTTGCTCTCCCCACTGCCTGATTCGGTTCAGCTCACCTGAAGATTATTTTTTTAAATTATTTTTATTTCAATCAGGATGAATATGCCGTTTCTAGATTGGATGATTCAAAAATCAGCAGCGATTAAAAGTTACTTTAGAACTTTTATCGCATGCCTGTAAATGACATAAAGCGTCATTTAAAAATAGAAATAATTTTAGATCTGAATAAGATAGCAAGCTGTTTCAGACCAAGTCGATCTGTTTATAAATTTCGTATGGCATTGATAAAGTTTTAAGGCATTTGATCCATGTGATATCAGCAGATAAAAGCCATCATTCAGATAATGGCTTTACTATAGGTCTGCTTTGGCATTTCAATGATTTCGACACAGAGCTGTATTTTTAATTCAGGCTGTGGCGCAATATATTGCTGCATGACGTCGAGCACCAATTCGGAAATTTCCTGACGAACTTCGACACTTCGCCCGCTCAACAGTGAAACTTTGGCATGTACATAGGCCTGATCTCTAACCACATTCAGTCCAATCACATAATCCTGCTGCATAATCGCACGACTTTTTAAATCATTGGGATCGCTGACATAGCCGGCGTTAAAAAGTGCCTGATGGCTCGCGACCAATAAAGGTTTGATCTCGATATGTTGCAGATTGTCAGAATATTCCAGATGCAGGTGCGGCATTAAAGTGGTCTCAAATCGAAATGCGAGGATCAGGGCGGCAGGAAAATGATCAGCCCAGAATTTCAGTATTAATGAGAATAATACGATACATTAACCGTATTATTCTCTCGTCAGAATTTTAGTCTAGGGCTAAATTTAGGCTTTCTTGACATATTCGGATTTCAGTTTCATCGGGCCGATCCCCTCGATTTTACAATCGATATTATGCCCATCTGCAGCATCAGGCAACAAACGGATACTTTTGACTTTGGTACCCACTTTCACCACTGAAGATGAACCTTTGATTTTCAGGTCTTTAATCACCGTGACGCTATCACCATCTGCCAGCACATTGCCGTTAGCATCCTTAATGATCACTTGTTCTTCAGTAACTTCACCTTCTTTCCACTCATGTGCACATTCAGGACAGATGAGTAGATCACCATCTGCATAGGTATATTCAGATTGACATTTTGGACAGTTTGGCAGACCCATAAAAACCTCGAAAAAAGAGAAAAATAAAATAAATGAAACAAATAAGCGTACAGTATAACATCTTTGTCAGGCGCGCTGATGGATAGGACATTGGGATGAAACCAACACAGGAGGTCGAAGGAATTAATTGTCTGAAATCTGCGGATTAACCAGCAAAGACAGGAGTTGCAGTGATTCTTGCCAACTCAAATGACACACCGCGGGCGGCACTACATCCGGATAACCCACCTGAATAATATGCAAACCAGTACCGATTGACACTTTTTCAAAGATGATCGTCACCTCTATTTCCCCCTGCAGGTCGGGGGTAGAAAACTGATCGGTATAGCGCAGCAGCTGATTGGGAATGACCTCATGATAAATGCCATGAAAATGATGCTGGGTTCCGGTAGAAAAATTGGTAAAGGTGGTTTTATAGCTGCCGCCGGGTTTGACTTCCGCATGTTCTACTTTGGCAATAAAGCCATGTGGTGCCAGCCATTTGGCCAGTGCATCTGGATGCACAAAGGCACGATACACCCGCTCCGGTGGTGCACTGAACACACGATGCATTTTTAAGGTGTAACTCATTGTTTTGTCCTTTGTTCTTATTATTTTTTTATTGCGGTTTTATTGCGGGATATTCCCTGCATTTTTTGTGACTAAATCATCAGCCTGAGTTAAGTACTCATCTGAGTTATTTTATCCAGTTTTGAACTGGCTATATATAATGAGTATGTATCTATACTCAAGCTCAAATCTTCGTATAGCAATTAAATAAAGCAATAAAAAACCCGGCAGCACCGGGTCTCTTATTTTAAATGGCTTTAAATACAAGCATGCTCAGCTACTACGCAGACTGCTCTCTTCGTCATCTAGCTCATCATCATAGACATAGGCCATGCAACCCCAGCCATCATATTCGCCCTGAAATTGTGCAGCGATTTTGCTGAACCATTGTTCCAGATCCACGATATCTTCGTAGGCAGGCTCCATATACACATAAATCGTGATGATCCATTCCAAAGTATCGCTTTCTTCATCCTGAAACAGGCTAATTTTTTGCTCTTCTTTTAATAGATGCAAGGCACAACGATCCGCCTGTGCTTCATCCGCAAAGGCAATCGAAAATTCAATTTCATGTGCTTCCTGCAAGTCGTCGCCATCCTGCTGCATTTGCCACAGTACATTGCCGTTTTCATCGTCAGGGAATTGATTGTAATCACGTGACATAGAAGTATCCTTATTATGATGCTGTTTTATTCTGCATTTAAGATTAGCTGATTTTTGTACAATTATCGAGATACAGACAAAAAATATTATCTTTTAACCATAAATAAACATATGATTTTTATAAATATAAAAATAAATAAGGGGATCAATATATTCAAGATTCCTCAAGGCCAAAAATCCTGAAAATATCAGGATCTAAACCAACTTATGGCATTCAGAATACTCTGATAAAAATCTTCTAGACCTATGAATGTCATGATCTACGCGATGTGTGGATGCAGATGATCCTGTTTCAGTTGCAAAAGCAGTGCAGCAAATTTGAGCTCCTCTAAACGCAGATTGAGATAGGATTCTTGAATCATCGCCTGACTCAGTGCCTGCCCGGTATAATTCAGCAAGACATAATCATCCTTTAAGGCTTGCAGCATCTCGCCCAGATTTTCTGTGCTTAATTGGGTGAGATATAAATCTGCCTTACAGTTGAAAGCCAGACTAAGGATTTCAATAGTACTTCGACAGCGATTGTCGTCGACATAATTACAGCTCGCCACCTGCTGTGTTTCTATGGCCTGCTGAATTCTGTCACGGACATTGCGTAAATGCCGAACCGCATCCTTTTCGCTATAACCCTCAATCATCTGCTCTAAAACCTGTGTTGCGGGAAGCTGCAAGCCGAAGCGTTTGGCTTGTATTTTATGCTCTAAAGCACTCAATACCTCTTGCAAGCGATGCTGTTGCTTGGCCTGTTCATAATAACCGTGCAAACTTTGTCGGGCCTGCTGCTCGACCTCGGCCAGGGCTTGCGCCTGAAACTGGGCAAGATAATCTTTTACTCTTGCGATATAGGCTTTGAGATCATCGATCATGATCGAAGCATCCAGCTTGGTCACCTCAACAAAGTTTTCGGCCTGCAAGGTCCGGTTAATAATATATTGCTCGATATCCCAGATATCCTGATATTTTTTATATTTATTCAGGGCAATGTTTAAACTGCCATTCTGTACCCGCAATTGGGTAGTTTCATAATTCAATTCATCGACTTGAGTTTCATAATCTGCCAATTTGCTGCGGGAATGATCCAGGTTTTCCTGTAAAAACTGGATATTGCTGCGTAATGAAGCCTGTACCTTCAAGCTCCATAGCAATGCACATATTAAAATACTCGCGAGAACGAAGAGAGCCATACTGAGCATCGTTCTTTCCTTTAACCCCGGGCAGCGCCCTAAACCATCAAATTAAAAATTTATTATAAAGTAATGATTAATTTTGCATCACTTCGGCCAGATAATCAAAGCCGTTGATCAGCACTAAGTCATTTATTCATTTTATTTTTCTATAAAATTTTTATGGGCAAGTCATGTATGACTGACTACTTTCCGGCTCAAGTCAAATCCATTCTGAAACAACTTACGATATTTTTTATATCAAAGGATATAATTTAAAAGTTTAAAAATAATGAAAGGAAAGTTTAAAAATAATGAAAGGAAAGTTAAAAAATCATAAAAATAAAGGCATCAGGCCTATGGCAGGAGATAAAAGAATAAAAATTCTCTAGGCTCATCATCAAGAGATAAACCAAACATTAAAAATTTGGTGGTGTTTCAAAAAGTATGCTGAAAAAAAGCAGGTTGGATTTTGATAAAATAGAGAAATGCGAATAACTCTAGAAATCAAGTGTCCAGCCTGCCTAAGTGACAGTATAAAGAAAAATGGCACAAAAGTAGATGGTAAGCAAAATTACCAATGTAAAATATGCAGACGTCAATTTATTGGTGATCATGCTCTCAGTTATCAAGGCTGTCACTCAGGTATCAAAACCAAAATATTACACCTCATGGTGCGAGGCAGTGGTGTCAGGGATATAGCAGAAATTGAAAGAGTAAGTATCGGTAAAGTTCTACGGACACTTAGCCAATCAAAATATCAACTTCGAGCACAGCAAAGTCATTATGAAACCCTTGAAGTAGATGAGTTTTGGACTTTTGTTGGTCATAAGCAAAATAAACAATGGCTAATTTATGCCTATCATCGAGAAACAGGTGAAATTGTTGCTTATGTATGGGGTAACCGAGATTTAGCCACTGCAAAACGACTTAAATTAAAATTGAAGCAGTTAGGTGTAAGCTATACATGTATATCAAGTGACCATTGGGATAGCTTTGTTACGACCTTTAAAGAATGCAAACAGTTGATTGGTAAATTTTTCACTGTGGGTATAGAAGGCAATAATTGTCGATTACGGCATCGAATCAGGCGAGGCTTTAGGAGAAGCTGCAACTTCTCCAAAAAGCTTGAAAATCATTTCAAAGCCTTTGATTTAGTGTTCTTTTATATCAATAATGGATTCGTTTAATGCCAGCATACTTTTTGAAACACCACCAAAAATTTATGTTCGGTAGTGACAACCGATCAGGCAATGGAGCAGTAGAAAATTTCATTTGAACATGCTTGTAAAGCCACTCATCTCCAAGCTGCTCTCGAAATAAATTCTCACACTTTTTATTGAGGTTGCCAAGTTTAAGGGCTTGATCCTCATCATATTTATGAGCTTAAAAAGCATGTGTCCGGCTGGCTCTGATTATTAAGCAGAATCAAATTAGAACGGTATGTCTGCCTTTATTTCGATCGGGACACCACTCAAGGGCTGAGTAAAGGCCAGATAACTGGCATGCAAGGCCATACGATTTAAAGGGCTGCGCTGGGGTTCAGGATGATAAATTTTATCGCCAGTAATGGGATGACCGATATGCAGCATATGCACGCGTAGCTGATGGGAACGGCCGGTAATGGGAGTCAGCAACACCCGGCTAATGTCTTGCTGGGGTAGATATTCTAAGACTTGATACAAGGTTTTGGCGGCCTTGCCCAGTTCAAAATGCACCATCTGGCGCGGACGGTTTTCCCAGTCGGTAATCAAAGGCACTTCGACACTGCCCTCACCTTCGAGTTTGCCTTGTACCAGCGCGACATAATTTTTATGCACCGTACGTGCCTGAAACATTTTACTCACCGCCACTTCTGCATCGCGGTGTTTGGCGAACATCAAAATACCGGAAGTCGCCATATCCAGACGATGGGTAATTTTGGCCTGCGGATACTGATCCAGAACACGTAAATAGGCACTGTCATGATGCTCAGGTAAACGCCCGGGAACCGACAATAATCCGGCCGGCTTTTCAATCACCACCAGATCATCGTCTTCATAAACGATATGCAGCGGCTCTTGCGGTGGACAATAGACAAAGTCGTTATTGATGGGCATTTTAAGGGTACAGCATCTGGAACAATGCGCGCAAAATAACAAGCGGTTTCTGGGCTGTCAATCACGGTGCTTGGGCGAATTAAGCTAATCTGCCAGATAATAATCGACCGTCGAGACTACACGCACTTTCTTCAAATACGGGGTATTGCTGTCGCGATCTTCAATACTAAACAGCCCTTGATTGGCGGACTTGATTTTACCCAGACTACTCTTTGAATCTGCCGCAAATTTTTCTGCCACACTGCGCGCATTTTCGGTGGCTTGTTCAATCATCGCCGGCTTGATGTCATTCAGCTTGGTAAATAAATATTCCGTTCTTTGCCCAGAATCATCCCCTGCAAAGGCAATGCCTTTTCTACCCAAAGCTACCAGGCGACTTTGTGCCGCGCGTACTGCATCTATTTTATGGGTATAGACTGTAATGGTCTGGCTGGCGGTATAACGCAGTGCGACATTGGCATCCCCGCCATATTGCTGGGCATATTTATCAGTAATACTCGGTGAAGCACTGGTAATTTCTTCCACGCTAAATCCTTCATTTTTTAAGAAGGTCTGAATTTCCTGGGTATTGGTTTGCATGGTATCGTACAATTCAGCCAGATCCTGACTGCCGGCATTAAAGCGGATTGGCCATACCGCCACATCGGCTTTGACTTCACGTTCCGACAAGCCTTTGACCGAAACTATACGTTCATATTGTTTAATTTTCAGCGCGCTATTACCCAGAATCCATCCGGCAATAATCATCCCTAAGCCGATCAAGGCACCTAAAATAAGGGCCGGTTTGAATTGATTCATCCTTCAACTCCTTTGAAATCTTTTTTCGTTCTTATTGATCCTGTCACGCTATCAAGTAGCGATAAAATGATACTAATCCAATCCTATTTTTATCACTCGAAGATTTAATCACAACACCGCACTTAGCCTTGATTCATCAGATAGATTGCAATTAACGGTGTCAGGTTAAACAGCAGAATGCCAATTTTATACACCGCCATACCCGAATAATGAATCACATCAAAACTGGTATCTGACAGCCGAAACCATTTTCCATGCACCTGCTTCATCCAGTTTCGGGCAAAGACAAAGACCATGAACCAGATCATGAGAATGACATAATTAATGAGTGTGCAAAACAGTAAAAAACGACACCAGATATCGAGATTCATGAGGATTCCCCTAAGGGACAACTAATATTTTTAAAATAACAGATCATGTTGAGAAATGAAGGGCTTATTTGTATCTTGCTTGGATAAATATTTTTCTTAAATTTATGATTTATATTTATTTTAATTTTTTATTCTGCGTGTATCGCTAGAGAATTTTTTAGGGTGTTGGGAAAACTCGCAATGGTTTACTTCAACTATCATTCTTTGTAAGACCTGATCTTATAGCCTATAAACTTTTGGTCTATAGCGTCCTAAGCCGAATCGAGACCTTTTGGGTTCGTACTGCACTCGCGTTTTGCGCCGCTCACAGCATGCTACTCTTTCCGATCCCATCACACCCTTGAAAGCTATATTAGGCAAAGATGGACGGGATTAATTTCCTATGTTTTTTTAATTTGCATTAAATATGAAAATTTATTTCACTATAAACCCTAATATAGAGAAATAAATTCCATTTCTGATTTTTTACGCTTTTTTATTCGCCAAAATTAGACTTTATTGCAATTTATATTCAGAACGGGATTGCTGTTTTATTGAAAGAATGTCCCCTGAATCCATTGCGCACTAAACCACCAGGCACTGATCGCGGACATCCCGCAAAGAAGATTAGCCAAAACCTTGTTGAGTCTGGTCAGTTCAGAACTATAAATTTTCAGGTTAAGTAGATAGGCGATCACAGCATAAAAGGTGCCAATCGCGCCCCCAAAAAGAATCAGGATCAGTGGCCATGCAGAACAGAAATGGGCTTTTTTATCTAATTTTCCTGACTCTGGTGCGTGCTGTTGAATATCCATAGGTGATAGCCCTCTTTTTAATATATGCACTTGCACTATTTCTAGGCAGATATTTACTCTTTAGAAAATATTTGCCTTTTAGGACTTTCATTGAAGCAAGAAGCAGACCAGTTTTAACGTACAAAAAGCTGTCGAGTATGATGATTGATATAGGCATTTAGCCCATCGCCATATTGGGCAAGCTGTTTCATGTTTTCGACATGCTGATAGCCGGCACTGCTATAGCTGTAGGTATAAACTTTCGAGGTTTTCTTAAATTGAACCCGAATAAACTCGTTACCAATCTCGTAATTGGCAACACCTGAGTCATGATTAAGATCAAGATAATATTGCAATTGAGCTGCCCTAAACACGATGAATCTAGGGTTTTATATGGGGTTTTATTGGTTAATTTTCAAACAATAATATTTTAAGAAAATAAAATCTATAAAAAAAATATCCCATTATTTAATGGGATATTTTTTAAATCGGAGTGAACTATTTAACAATTAGGATCCACTACAAAACTTGTCTGGCTGAATTTTTGCCATGCACCAGTAGCAGCACCATCCACAACGAGAATAGAGATAATTCCCCAATCCAAGAAAACACCTAATAGAGTTGTTGGATCAAAAGTTTTTTGTGGAATAACAATGTTGGTTTGGCAGCCTTGCTTCTCTGCTTTAATTACATAATTTTCTTTCTTTTTGAAAGTATAAACAATATTACGCTGACCCATATATTCTTCATTGACATATAACTTAGCCAATTCATCGTTACTACGGATATTCACAGTTTGTGTTGAACCATTAAACATCGTCGCACAGCCTGAAGTAAATAACATCACACTTCCTATTACTAAAGCTGTAAATTTTTTCATTGTTTCCCCCCGGAAATATCTAACCTTAATTCTAAGTGGTTAGCTAATTTTTAAAGCAGACAACCTATACCTTTTATAACAATAGTTCAAATAATTTTTTGAATTTATTATAATTTTTTACTTTAAACCAAGATTCTCCTCCCGATATAAAACTGTTTTCTCATAATAATTTTTTATTTCTATGTATGAGATTTGGATACCACAGCAAAAAGCCCTATCGAGTAATAGGGCTTTCGTTCAAAACAGAGGGTAACTGTTTGAGTTGTTTTGCTTAGGCATTCTTATTGTTAAATTGATTGCCTTGGCATTTGGTACACGGTGGTAAACGATCAGTACCAATTTCTAAGTAGGTGCGGTGTCCGCATTGAACACAAAAATAGAAGCCTGTTCCGGGTTTTTCGCCAGCAGTAACCATCTTTGTTCTCCATGGTTTTAGAAATGGTCTATCTAGTATAACCCTCTAGTGATGAATGTCTATTGTCCATTTTTGTAAATGATGATGGCATTTGGGCAAAGTAGTATTTCTAATTAACCTGAGTTCGATGAAATATTTTAGCTTTTTAGCAAGTTTTGGAAAGTTGGCTTATTTGGATTTAAGCAATAAGCCACTATAGCAGCCATAATATTCACCATAAAGTTATTCACCGAACGATGACGTGAATGGTCAATTTGATGTAAGTTTTTTAACTGATCATTCACTGTTTCGATCAATCCTCTTCTGCAAAGCAATTGTTTTTCTTCTTCAGTTTGGATGGGTTTATTTTTCATATTCTTGCGTGACGGGGTTAATAGTCTGAGCCCCCTTGCTGCTAAAGCTTCAGTTTTTGCTTTACTCAGATAGCCTTTATCGCCCAGTAAAATACCTTTTAACTCTTGGGTTAAAGATTCAAGTACAGCAACATCATGAACACTTCCCGATGTAATCTTGAGATTAATAATTTCACCCAAGTTGTTGATAACAATATGGACTTTAAATCCATAAAACCAACCTGTGCTACTTTTACCACGACCAGCTAAGCCTTTAAATACACGATGTCTTTTAATTCTAAGATTATGGCAAACGACCAATTTAGTCGAATCAATAATACAGATTCCGGTATCTTCTCCTTTAACTTGATGGAAGAAACTACTCAAAGCTTGCAAACAACGCGGCATAATTTCAATAAAACGATTGTAACTAAGAAGCTTGGGAAAAGCTGATTTCCAAAATGGGATGATCATATGACAATAAAAATATTTGAAAAATCTAAACCCGGATTTATGAAATAAAATGACAATGGTCATGACTTCAGACAAGCTTAAAGCTGACTTTTTCATTGTTGTTTTTTGATCAGAAATTAGAGCTTTCTCTAAAGATTCATTAAACTTTTTGCAGAAATCATCCAAGATACAAAATAATTCGGTAATATAGTCCATGAAAAAGCCTTGCTCTGAAATGTTTTGTCTTCGTAACCAAGATATTACAGATGCTAAGGCTTTTTTTTATTTATTTTTTATGTCGAACTCAGGTTAATTATTATTCAATAACTCATTAATTAAGTGATAATTTATTATTTTTTTCAAGTTAACTAGGGTGTGTCCTCATTTGGCTTTGCACCAAATAAATATACAGGCTATACGAATCATAGATTTATAATTGCGTGCCAGTTTATCAAATCGAGTTGCAATAGCACGGAAATGTTTTAATCTCGCAAAAGCATTTTCAACTAAATGTCTTAATTTATATAGATATTTATCAAATTCCTTATTCGATCTCTTACTGTTTGATCTCAATGGAATAATGGGAATCATATTCTTGTTCTTGGCATATATTCTAATGTGCTCAGCATCATACCCCTTATCAGCAATGAGATAAGTTGCCTCGTCTACCGTATCAATCAGTTGTTTTGCAACTTGACTGTCGTGGACGTCACCCCCAGTGATTTTAAAATCAATCGGTAATCCATTCGCGTCGGTTGCAAGATGTATTTTTGTTGTTCGTCCACCACGTGATTGTCCAATTGCTCTTTCGAAACCATGCCGAGCTCCACTTGCATGTTGATGCACGCGTATGTAACTTCCGTCAATGAATACCCATTCTTGATCCAAGACGCCTCGTAATCTAAAAAAAATTTATCCCACAATCCCTTGCTTGCCCAACGATTAAAGCGATTGTAAGCAGTTTGCCAAGGACAAAATTCTTGGGGAATATCACGCCATGTGGCGCCTGTACGCAGTTTCCATAAGATCGCTTCCATGATATTTCTACTATTCTTTGAACAGTAACAACCGTGTAATCGCATAGTATCTTGAATTTGCTGCCAGATATCATCGGTGAGAAGAGTACGTGCCATTGAAAAAATATAGAAATCAAAAGAGCTTAAAGGAGGATTTTAAGTATTTAAAACCAATTTTTCAAATGAGGACACGCCTTAGTTTAATAACATTGAGATAAGTGATGCATAAGGTCAAGTATAGCGCAGTGCGTTAATACAAAATTATCGCCATAGCCATATGAAATTTTATATTCCCTTAAAGTTATAGACGTCTTTAATCATTGAGGAAGCTCAATTGCTTAAGTTTAAAAAGAAAAGTACCTGTTTGTATTTTCTTGATAAAGACATTAATGCTCTAAATAAAAACCCCACTTCACAGTAGGGTCTTTTTTAAACAATATCAACAACTTTAATCCACTCCAACCCTCCTTAAAAAAGTAGGGAGTTCCCCACTGCTGTCCCATAGTTTGCTTTAAATAAAAAAACCTGAGTCCTAACAGTTAAAATATGAGTGCAAACAAACACTTTAACGACTAGGATTCAGGTTTTGTCACATCAGAATACCGTATTTCATGAGCTAATTAAACCTGTTGTGCGACAGGATTTTGAACAACTTGCTAAAGTACACCATGTTGGACAGAAATTTAGAGCGGCTTCCCGGTGGGATCAGTTTATTGCCATATTGATGTCTCAATTCTCTTGTAGGCAAAGTCTGAGAGATATTCAATCCAATTTGGAGTGCCAACAGGAAAAGCTAAGTCATCTCGGAGCAAAGTCTATTCCCCGAAGCACGCTGGCACGAATCAATGAGCAGCAGCCTGCTGCCTTGTATCAACAGCTATTTTACAAGTTGCTTAAATACTATGAACACTCAAAAGTAGCTCATAAATTTCGCTTTAAGAATCCCTTGTATTCCTTGGATGCCAGTCATATTGACCTGTCGCTTTCCTTATGTGAATGGGCCAAAGTTCACAACTCAAAAGCCAGCATGAAACTCAGCATAGGATTGAATCACAGCAATGATATTCCTGAGTTTGTTGCAGTTGAAAATGGCAAAGAAAATGACATGGTACAAGGCCGAAAATTCCAGTTTCCTGCTGGCAGCATTGTAGTTTTTGATAAAGGCTATGTCGATTACCAATGGTATGCAAATCTGACTGCTCAAAACATTGGATTTGTCACACGTTTTAGGCCTAAATCTGTGTATCAGGTGATCCAGCAACATCCAGTGCTTGAATCCAAAGGTATTCTAAAAGATGAAACCATTCAGCTGAATAGCGCACATGCCCTAAAAAGAAAAGCCCCAGTGTTAAGAAGAATTGAATATAGAGATCAGCAAAGTGGCAAGCACTTTAGCTTTCTCAGCAATAACTTTCATTTAGCCGCCTCCACCATTGCGGCGATTTATAAAGATCGTTGGAAAGTTGAGCTGTTCTTTAAGGCGATTAAGCAGAATCTCAAATTAAAAGCGTTTCTAGGCCGCAGCAGGAACGCAATTCAGACACAAATCTGGATTGCGATGATCGCCTATTTATTGGTGAGTTTCGCTCAACATTTAGGAAAAACAGGTTGGACAGTTCAACGTTTACTCAGAATAATTCAAGTGAATTTGTTTGAAAGAAGAACTTTAAAAGCTTTATTTTCACCCGATAAAATACCCATAAAACAAGAGGAAGCTCAAATGAGCTTCCTCTTGTGAAAAATTGTGGGACAGCAATGGGGAGTTCCCCTCTTTTTCAAAGAGGGGCTAGGGGTGATTAAAAAAAAGATTAAGCCACATTCCCTTCCAAGAAATCCTGTGCAAAGCGCTGTAATACCCCACCCGCTTCATACACATGTACTTCTTCTTCAGTGTCTAAACGGCAAGTGACTGGCACTTCAATAATCTGGTTCTTACCATCATCGGTTGAACGCTCAACCACCAAAGTCAACGTCGAACGTGGCGCAATATTACCAATCACGCTATACAGCTCTGTACCATCAAGACCTAAAGTCTTACGATCTGTACCCGGCTTAAACTCAAGCGGCAATACCCCCATACCGACCAGGTTGGTACGGTGAATACGCTCAAAACCTTCTGCTACAATCGCTTCTACACCCGCCAGACGTACACCTTTTGCTGCCCAGTCACGACTCGAACCCTGACCATAATCCTTACCGGCAATAATAATCAACGGTTGTTTACGGTTCATGTAGATCTCAATCGCTTCCCACATCCGCATCACTTCACCTTCAGGTTCCACACGTGCTTTCGAACCCTGTTTGATGGTGCCATCAGAACGTACCACCATTTCATTAAACAGTTTCGGATTGGCAAATGTTGCACGTTGCGTAGTCAAGTGATCACCGCGATGCGTTGCATAGGAGTTAAAGTCTTCCTCAGGCACGCCCATTTTTTTCAGGTATTCACCTGAAGCACTGTCTAAAACAATAGCATTCGATGGTGACAAATGATCGGTGGTGATGTTATCGCCCAAGATCGCAAGCGGACGCATATTTGACAAGGTACGCGGTGCAGCCAAAGCCCCTTCCCAATACGGCGGACGGCGAATATACGTACTTTGCGGACGCCAGTCATACAGCGGACTTGTTGCCTTTTCATTCACACCCAAGTCGAACATTGGAATGTAGATTTTTTTGAATTGTTCTGGTTTTACAGCAACTTTTACCAGCGCATCAATTTCTTCATCCGATGGCCAGATATCTTTTAGATAAATCGGGTTGCCATCTTTATCATTTCCTAAAGCATCTTTTTCGATGTCAAAACGAATCGTACCGGCAATCGCATAAGCCACCACTAAAGGCGGTGAAGCCAAGAATGCCTGCTTCGCATATGGATGAATACGTCCATCGAAGTTACGGTTGCCCGAAAGCACCGCTGTTGCATACAGGTCACGGTCGATGATTTCTTGCTGAATCTTTGGATCAAGCGCACCCGACATGCCGTTACAAGTCGTGCATGCATAGGCCACGATACCAAAGCCCAGTTTTTCTAAATCTTTAAGTACACCTGCTTCTTCCAAATACAAAGCAGCCGCTTTAGAACCCGGTGCAAAAGAAGATTTTACCCAAGGCTTACGCATCAAGCCCAGTTCATTGGCTTTACGTGCCAGCAAACCTGCTGCCACGGTATTACGTGGGTTAGATGTATTGGTACAAGAGGTAATCGCCGCGATAATCACCGCGCCATCTGGCATCAAGCCTTCCGCTTCTTGTGCACGAGCTGCTTCTAAATTACCGGCAATGCCTTTTTCTTTCAGGTCAGCCGTAGATACACGTGCATGCGGATTTGATGGCCCTGCAATATTACGTGTCACAGTCGATAGATCGAAACGCAATACACGTGGATATTCCGCTTGGGTCATATTCGATGCCCAAAGACCAATCTCTTTGGCATAAGTTTCTACCAGTTTGACTTGCTCAGGCTCACGGCCGGTCAAGGTCAGATAATCAATCGTGTTCTGATCGATATAGAACATCGCAGCCGTTGCGCCATATTCCGGGGTCATGTTGGAAATCGTGGCACGATCACCGACTGACATGCTGTCAGCACCTTCACCAAAGAATTCTAAATATGCGCCAACCACACGTTCTTTACGCAGGAATTCGGTTAGTGCCAAGACGATATCCGTTGCGGTAATGCCCGGCTTACGCTGACCGACCAATTCCACACCGATAATATCTGGCAGACGCATCCACGATGCACGGCCCAACATCACGTTTTCGGCTTCCAAGCCGCCAACACCAATCGAGATCACGCCCAATGCATCTGTATGAGGTGTATGCGAATCTGTACCAACACAGGTATCCGGGAATGCCAGACCATCACGGTTCTGAATCACCGGAGACATTTTCTCCAAGTTGATCTGGTGCATGATGCCGTTGCCCGCAGGAATCACATCAACATTTTCAAACGCGGTTTTGGTCCATTCAATAAAATGAAAACGGTCTTCATTACGACGGTCTTCAATGACACGGTTTTTCTCAAAGGCATCCGGATCAAAACCACCAAACTCAACTGCCAGTGAATGATCGACAATCAGTTGGGTTGGTACTACCGGATTGACTTTAGACGGGTCACCGCCCTGATCTGCAATCGCATCACGTAAACCGGCAAGGTCCACCAGTGCCGTTTGTCCCAAGATGTCATGACACACTACACGTGCCGGATACCAGGGAAAATCATGTTCCTGTTTACACTCAATCAGCTGACGTAAAGACTGTTCCAGAATGGCAGGATCACAACGACGCACCAACTGCTCTGCCAGGACTTTAGAAGTATAAGGAAGTTTGGCATATGCGCCTGGCTGAATATCTTCTACGGCCTGTCGCACGTCATAATATTCCAGCTGGGTGGATTGCAGCGGTTTACGGTAGTTGTTGTTCATAAGCTTGCCTGCCCTCGTTTATCTCTATTTTTATTCATCAATAGATATCGATGAGTTACTTTTGTAATAGCAGCATTGTACGCTGCACAAATAGCATTTCCCAAATTTTATATTTTTCAAACACTTAATTATAAAAAATGGTATTTTCGCAAAAATTTGTTACATAGACTTTAGAATTTTTGCTTTAAAGCGGTCTTTTGCTAAAAAAATCTGAATAATTCGCCTTATTCTTTAGTCTTATGTTGCAAAATATTTCTCTATCTTTTTATTTGAATATTAATCTAAACCACTAATATCATTAATAAATAATTAATTTTATGTGCATTTTTTTAAAGATGAAAAAATATAGTCTGATTGGTTTTCATAGGCCTGTCCTGTCGCCGCATTTAGCAAAATTTCAATCCCCTAATTTGGGATAGCAGATTTTCCAAAACTATCAGAAGCTCAGTGTGACGCATGTCACATTATTCGCAATCCTCACATTAAAACAATAACCATAACAGGCAGAACTGAAATGTTGAAAATCGCAATATTCGGAGCTATAGCCGCCATTTTGACGCTCTTAGCTCGCGGTTGGGATGGAACAAAAAATCCATCGCCGCCATCCAATCCCTCTAACCCGTCCCACCCCTCTCATCCCTCATACCCCACACCTCCACCCAAACCCTCACATCCCGTTCCGACCACATCAGACAGCTTGATTAGCAATCCACCCCTGTTACCAAAAAGTGCCAAAGGCAAATATGAGCTGATCGTGGCCTATAAAACCAGCAAACTCTATAACCCCAGAAATGGCTTATGGGATCAGGTGCTGCTGAGAGGCTATCTAACCAAACCCAGTTTATTTGATAAGAAAAAAACTGGTGAATATGTTGAGGATCAATTGGTCGGACCACAGATTCGGGTCAAACAGGGTGAAACCATGGCGGTTAACCTGAATAACCAGCTGCCACCCGAGTCAGAAGCAACTTGTTCAACTCATGTTGAGAATGTCAATGAACCTCACTGCTTTAATACCACCAACCTGCATACCCATGGCTTCTGGGTCAGTCCTCAAGGCAATAGTGATAATGTTTTCCTGAAATTCAAACCTCAGGAAAAATTTGATTATCAGTTCAAAATGGGGTGGTGTTTCAAAAAGTATGCTGAAAAAAACAATATGGCTTTTGATAAAATAGAGGTATGAAAATAACGCTACAAATCAAATGTCCTACCTGTCTAAGTAACAATATAAAGAGAAATGGCATCAAAGTAGATGGGAAACAAAACCATCAGTGCAAAGATTGCAAACGTCAATTTATTGGTGATCATGCATTAAGCTATCAAGGGTGTAACTCAGGTATTACCGGCAAGATATTACATTTAATGGTCAGAGGAAGCGGTGTAAGAGATATTGCTGAAGTCGAGCGTATCAGCATTGGCAAGGTATTACGAACCTTAAGTGAATCGATCTATCAGATTCAGCCTAAACAAAGCCACTACGAATGTCTTGAAGTCGATGAACTTTGGACTTTTGTAGGGAATAAGCAAAATAAACAATGGCTTATTTATGCCTACCATCGAGAATCTGGAGAAATTGTTGCTTATGTTTGGGGTAAGCGGGATTTAGCAACGGTTCAACGTCTTAAAGCTAGACTTAAAAAGCTTGGGGTTCAATATGCTCGAATTGCGAGTGATCATTGGGATAGTTTTATCACAGCATTTCAATGTTGCAAGCAAGTGATTGGTAAGTTTTTTACCGTCGGTATTGAAGGTAACAATTGTAGAATTCGTCATCGAATCAGGCGTGGATTTAGGAGAAGTTGCAACTTTTCTAAAAAGCTCGAAAATCATTTTAAAGCCTTTGATTTGACTTTCTTTTACCTTAATAACGGATTTGTTTAACGCCAGCATACTTTTTGAAACACCACCCAAAATGGAACCGAATCATCCCGCGGGGACTTACTGGTATCATGCCCATCTGCATGGCTCAACTGCTCTTCAGGTGTCGAATGGCATGGCAGGCCCATTAATTGTTGAAGGCTCAAGAACACCAAAAGTCAAAAATGGCAAAGTCACCTCAACTGGAGATATGGATATTCTCTGGAAAGAAAAAAACAGTTACCCGAACGAAAACATCCTGTTGTTCCAGCAAATCCAATATCGCTGTAGTAATCCCGATCCTAATATCACATTCGCTGTTCCCAATAACTGTGAAGGTGTAGGTATAGGCATGCTGGAAAATTATAATGACCTCGCTGCATTTGCCTCCTGGGGCGACAATAACTACTACACCTCTATCAATGGTAAAATTTTAGGTGAGATCAAAGCAGAACAGAATCAGTTTAACCGCTGGCGCATGATTCATGGTGGTGTACGCGATACCATTGGTTTAATCATTAAGGAAATTCCTAACTCCAGTAAATTTACTGCAGAACAAACCATTAAAGCCTGTACAGTCTATCAGGAGGTAGACAAGAAAGCTGAATTTGAGAAACTGAATAGCCTGAATGTGCATACTATCGCGCAAGATGGCTTGACCATGAATCATGTACAGACCAGAATCCTGTCCGTGTTCCATCCAGGCTATCGTCATGATGCAATGGTCGCCTTTCCGACCACCAATAGATACTGCCTTTTTGACACCAAATTGAATATCGATGATGAAATTAACGCGCCATTACCGAATGTAGGTCCTCAAATTGCTCCAAATCATCGCTTCAATGCCCAACTGCTGGGATGGGTTAATGTAAAAGCAGCCAAAACCAAGGCTCAGACTGCTGCACAGTTCCTGAAAGATCGGGCACAAAAAATTGGTTTAAGCGAAGACCTCCAGAGCCAGTTATCTCAGCTTAATCTTTCTGCGTTTAGTGATCATCCATCACTGATGACGCCGGAAATTGATAAAGTAGTTGCTGCCCAACCAAAACAATATAGTGCTTTTTCGCTCGGCCCCGACCCTAGAACTGGCATATTCAAATTTGGCTTCCGACATAAAAAAGATGGAGATACACTGAGTTTCGGAGATTTCTTTGATGGAGATAGTTCAGTAGATGGCGAATATGTCCGTCAGTTACAAGTTGGACAGACTGATGAATGGGAACTGACCAGCGCTGGTTTTGGTGGTCATCCGTTCCATATTCATGTTAACCCGTTCCAGATTGTTAAAATTTTGAATCCTCAAGGTAAGGATGTCAGTGAGGCAGTAGCCCCAGAAGATCCGGTGAATCCAGTTCTGGATGATGTGCAATACCGTGGCATGAAAGGACAGTTTAAGGACACGCTTTTTGTAAAACAAAACTATACCTATATTGTGCGCAGCCATTACAAGAAATTTGAAGGTGACTTCGTACAGCACTGCCATATCCTCGACCATGAAGATCAGGGCATGATGGAAACCGTACGGGTCTGTGGAGGCAAATTCCCTTGTGATTCGCCATTACCGGCTAGCCATCACCACTAAAGATCTGCTCGCTAAAAGCCAATGATTTCGATTGTTGGCTTTTTTGTTTGCCTCTATTTGATGCTTGCTGCACAATAACTGCATTGATTTATAGTATTCAAACCGGGGCTTATTATGGCAGCGTCTCCTGCTTTTACATTGTTTAGTCTGAATGGTGTAGATGCACAAAAATTCCTTCAAGGTCAGGTGACTTTGAATACTGAAACTTTGGCGGAAAACCAGACACGCTATACTGCAATCTGTAGTCTGAAAGGACGCATCCAATTTGGCTTATGGCTTAAAAAAATCAGTCCGGAAAGCTTTGAAATCGTGAGCATTGCAGATCAGGCTACGGAACTGGCCAATCATATTAAAAAATTTGGCGCCTTTTCAAAAATGAAACTGGAACTGGTCGGTCCGGTTTATCCAGTCATTAATGGCATTCATACTGACTTCGTTACGACTGAAACCGATGCCACCCTTTGGGAGCAGCAAGCCATTGAATCAGGTCAGGCCTGGATCCAGGCGGCTACCGCCAATCTGTTTCAACCTCAGGAATTGCGTTTGCATCAACGCGAAGGCATTCACTATGACAAAGGCTGCTATCTGGGTCAGGAAGTGATTGCGCGCTTATGGTTTAAAGCCAAGCCAAAACACTGGTTACATCTGGTTCAAGGTACAGGTGCCACACCTGCTGTGGCGACAAAACTGAATAATGATGTAGAAGTCGTCAATAGCATCGCGATTGAAAATGGTTATAAAGCGCTAGTCGTGGCAAAACCTGAAGCATTGAACGAGCTAGGTCTCGAAGTTCTGGAGCTTCCCGAAGCTTTGAGCGGTGATGTAGCGCGTCCGCAATAATCACTGCATAACTCATAAAAAAGCCAAGATAAAATTCTTGGCTTTTTTATTTTAGAAGCCATGAAACAGCTTGTTCATGTCTTTTACCACATAATCTTTAAAATGATAGGCCCGCGCATGTTTAGCATCAAACTTTGCCGTGAGTTCACCTTTTTGAAAGACATATACTCGGTCTTCCTGACTCATCAAAAACTCTGCACCAAGTTTCATCAGCAGCGCATCAATCTTGTCTTCATCGGCAATCGATTCATCAGCATTGATTCTGTCATAGTGACGTTTAATGGTTTTGACAAACATGGTTAAATCCTGGGAGTCTGATTCAAACCGAGATTTAATCAGAGAAGTCGGCTGAAGCAAAGTAATCCTTTTGATATCTGCAGGATTGATCAGAAACCTGTCCAAATCATGCATCGATTTAATCGGTATATTGTGCTTCGATGATTTGTATTTAGTGACAAATTGTATATTTACAAAGCACAAAATCCTTTTATGATGTAAGTGAAAATGATTAAAATCGCACCAAGGAATAAGGTGCCAGCAATAATAAGGTTATAGGAACCATGAAAAAATTAGTACTCGCTACAGTTCTTGCCCTTTCTGCACAATTCGCTCTGGCAAATACCGTAAAAGATCAAGTCGATCCCCAATTCCAAAAAGTTGAGGCCATGGTCAAAGCCAATAATTTTAAAGGTGCCTATGACGCTTTAAATCAATTGGCCAGTCAAGGAAATGCCCAAGCTTTATATAACTTAGGCTATTTAACCCAAACCGGCCAAGGTACAACCAAAGACGAGAAAAAAGCCATTCAGCTCTATGAGCAGTCTGCCAGCAAAGGCTATCCGGTGGCCAATTATGTATTGGGTAAAAATTATGCAGCCGGCACACTCGGACTCAAACAGGATTTGACCAAAGCCAAACAGCATCTGGAACGCGCTTCGGCAGCCAAGTTTGATGATGCCAGCATTGATCTGGCCATACTGCTGTTTTCTGAAAATACAGCAGCATCGAATAAAGCCGGACTGCAAAAGCTGCAACCGTTGATCAGCAAAGGTAATATGCAGGCCATTCATGCCAAAGCCTTATATGACATCAGCAGCGGTTTCAAAAACAAAGATGAAAAACCGATTCAGCAAGGCCTAAGCAGCATTCAGGAACTGGCAAAAAAAGGCTATATTCCGGCGCTGATGGCAGTAGGTAATATGTTTGCCAATGGCAGTATTGTTCCGCAAAATCTGCCAGAAGCGAAGAAAATCTTTGCTGCATTGGCGCAGCAAAATGTTCCGCAGGCCAAAGAGTCTTTGGCAGCAGTAGACAAAATGCTGGCTGAGCAGAAAAAAGCACCTGCGAAGAAAAGTTAAGTGAACCGATAAAACTCAAACATTAAAAAGCCCCATGCAATTTGGGGCTTTTTAATAGCAGAGCATTCATCTGCTAAAAAATTATCCCCACCACAAGGCAATTAAGCCACTGGTCACGATAAAACCGACAATGGTACTCATCAACAATGGCGTTAAAGTTCGATCATTCAGACCATACGCCTGTCCCAACATGCCAAAAATCGTCGGCATCGGCAAAGCTGCAATGAGCGTACCGGCATGGACCATTTCCTGACTTAAATCAGTTAACTGGCTCAGTCCCAGATACATCAACAGCGGCATCATGATATTGCTGGAAAATACCAGATAGAAACTTTGCAGATTGACATATTTCAGGCTCATTCCCACGATCCCGCCGCCAATGGCAAACAAGGCCAATGGTGAGGCTGTCTGACCAATCAAGGCAAAGACCTGATCGAGATAGACTGGAATTTTAATCTGGAAAACTGCACAGACCATGCCCAGCATCACTCCCATAAATAAGGGATTCTTTAGCAAGGTCAGTAGCACACTTTTTAAAATGGCGCCGAGATTTGCCTGATGTTGTGTGCCCAACGCCGCCATGACCAGCACCAGTGGAATCAGCAACACGCTTTCAATAATGACCACTAGAGAGGTATAAGTCATCGCCTGTTGCCCAATCAATAAGCTAAGCACAGCTGTACCAATCAGGCCGGTATTCGACATTGCAGCGCCCAGCGACAGCACTGCACTTTGCGAATGCGTATTCTGAAAATGACGGCGCATGATCCAGAAACCGCTACCATAGAGCAGCAAGGTCACGCTGCTATACACGGCAAAGTATTCAAAATACCAGATTTCATGCAGGTCTTTGGAGGCAAGGGACTGAAAGAACAGCAACGGCAAGGCTACTTTAATCACAAAAGCACCGACCGTCCCCACCTGCTCCTTGCTTAACACTTGACTCTTTACAGTCAGATAACCCAGTGCCAATAATAAAAATATGGGCACAATGACCGCAAAAATCATAATGCAGTATCCTCTTGCCAGTGATATTCCATTATAAGAATTTCTGAGACTAAAGCAGTGTTAAAAAGGCTCAAATAGGTGATTCAAACCATGCGGTGCGCAGCGCAGATATTGCGGTGAAATCTTGATTTTTTCCTCAAGTGCTGCCGCTGCATGCCAAGGCCAATGGGGATCATAAAGAATGGCACGAGCCAGTGCGATGGCATCCGCTTGGCCCTTTTGTAAAATATCTTCTGCCTGCTTAGGTTCAGTAATCAAACCGACGGCAATCACGGGAATATTCACGACTTTCTTGATCGCATCTGCAAAAGGCACCTGATAATTCGGTTTCACCTCAATGTTCTGTTTGGCATGTAAGCCGGCACTGGAAATATGAATATAGGCAGCACCCGCAGCTTCCAGTGCTTTGGACAACTCAATTGAAGAATCAATAGTCCAGCTATCTGGCTGATCCATCCAGTCGCTGGCTGAAATACGCACTCCAATTGGATAACCTTCTGGAACCGCCGCTTTCATGGCTTGTAATACTTCCAGAGTCAGGCGAATCCGGTTTTCCAGTGAACCGCCATACTGATCATCACGTTTATTTGAAAGTGGTGACATGAACTGATGCAGTAAATAACCATGCGCTGCATGCAGCTCAATCAGGTCAAAACCGGCATCAACTGCACGTTTGGCACTTTCTGCAAAGTCAGCAATGACCTGCTCAATTTCCGACTGGCTTAAGGCTTTGGGTGGATGTTCATCGGCCTGAAAAGGAATATCACTGGCAGAAACAGTTTGCCAGCCATGTGCTTCATCCGGCTTAAACTGACCTTTACCTGCCCATGGTTTATCTGTTGAAGCTTTACGCCCTGCATGTGCGAGTTGAATCGCAAAAGGCATCGGGGAAATGGATTTGACTTTTTCCAGTAAGGTCTTGATCTGCTTTGCCTGTTCGTTATTCCACAAGCCCAGATCGGCATAACTGATCCGGCCTTCTGGCTGTACCGCAGTCGCTTCGACAATACATAAACCTGCACCCGATAAGGCATAGTTGGCCCATTGCTGCTCGTGCCAATAGGTAATTTCCCCCTGCTCTGTTGCAGAGTACTGACACATCGGCGCAATTACGATTTTATTTTGAAGTTGCAGTGATCCAAATTGAATAGGTTGAAATAGTAATGCCACGCTGTATTTCCTCTTTTTATTGCACAGTTTCACTCTAGAAATAAAAACAGGCTCCCAAGAGCCTGTTTAGTTATAACGTGAACGATCAAACTTTAGAAGATGATTCGTGTAGTCAAACCGAGTACCAGTGCATCATCCACATTGTTGCTTGAACCTGGATTAATGACATATTGCAGGTTTGGACGCAGCATTAGCCACTTTGTTGCGTTATAGCTATAGTTCAGTTCAATATTGTATTCTGCACTCGCATCAAAATTCAGATTCTTGATCCGGTCATTAATATGTACACGATTGACCGCCAGACCTAAAATATCATTCGGCTGGCTGTCCGCAAGACCGATATATTTCACACCGATTTGTTGTGAATTATCCACTTTATTGGTATCGCGGTCATGCCAAGTAAAGTTGGCAAATGAATGCAAACCCTGACGGCCCTGACCTGTAGACGTTAACTGTTGCTCTACAGCTAACCAACCAGCAAAGGTACGGTTTTTGGCATCAGTAGGATTGGCAATATCTTTTTGGTTGGCAACATCATCGGCAGTATTGTACATCCCGCCGACACGGTAGCTGCCTGGCAGGCCATTCACCCATGATTTCGGTGTCCAGATTACTTCTGCCGGAATTGTCACGCCATCTGCATGGTCGGTATCCAGACTCCAGCCCTGACCTTCTTTAGCGCCATTACCATTATCCGGATTAAACTCATACACACCGACTTGTACCGCAAGTTCAGGATTGAGTTGCTGCTTCACGCGCGCACCCCATTGTGCTACAGGCGTATTCATCCAGATATTGCCCTGCCATTTACCCATCTGAGCAGCACAAAATGCCGTACTGGCAAAATCACAAGCCATGACATTAAAGTCCATGCCCAGACCAAGACGACCCGCCTTAATACTGAGTCCTTGGTCTTTATAATTCTTTTCAATAGACAGCTCGCTCAGACGGCTATCCTGATTACCACGCCCAAAAGTGCCTTGTACATTGGCCAGCTGTGGTGCATTAAGATCCTGCAAGTCACGGACAGAGGTACTTTGACCCTGACGTGCAGTCATCGCGGCACGTACGGTGACGCCATTCCATCCTGACAGCTTTTCCATATCCAGTTGAGTACCCAGCCATAATTGGGCAGAAGTTAATGGATCTGCGCCCTCATTACGACCACCATCAGCAAGATAGGCGGTATCGGTTAACAGATTGGCTTCAAATTTAATTCCCTGTTGGGCCAGTTCTGTACGTTGACCATTCCAGTCCCCCAGTAAATACTGACCTTGTGGATCAAATGCAGATTCCGCCTGAGCGGTTGTCATGGCAGCCATTAAAGGCAATAGAGCTAGACCTAAATATTTCATGTAAAACCTAAACATTCGGAGAGAAAAACAAGCAAGGTTTTTAAATTGCTATTAGGTGCATGAATTTACATAACTTTTCATACAAATTCCCAGCATTTTTTTTATTACTCATTAAACTTTTAGTTATGTCTTAAACATAAAAATATAATTTTTATTTAAAAAATCTTAAATTATTTATATATTTTTCATTAGCTTATAATGTATTGATAATTTCCATTCGATTTACTTCTAAGAAAATTCGCTATAAAAACATAGAAACCTAGTTTATTCTTTAAACAATTCCAGTTTAAATAAAGATGAAATACCCAGTCCTTTTCCAGCGATTTCACCCAGATTAACGCTTGCAATCCCAGCCAATTCACCCAATATTAGCTGCATCTCCCTCGCCACTGATGCGTTATGCCTGAATTACCAGAAGTTGAAACCACCAAAACCAGTTTATTACCCTTATTGGAACAACGCGTCCAACGTGTTGAAGTGCGTCAGTCAAGTTTGCGCTGGCCCATTCCAGAAAATATAGAAAAGCTGGTGGGGCAAAAATTACTGAAGCTCACTCGCCGTTCTAAATATATTCTGGCGGAGTTTGAACACGACACCATGCTCTGGCATTTAGGCATGTCGGGGAGTTTCCGTCTATGCGAGAGCAATGAAGAATTACGCAAACATGACCATCTAATCATTCAGTTTGAAGATATCGAACTGCGTTATCATGATCCTCGCCGTTTTGGCTGCATTCTTTGGCTGGATGCACAATCACAAAGCAAATTGATTGACACGTTGGGGCCAGAACCTTTAAGCGAGAACTTTAATGCCGAGTATTTATTTGAAAAATTGAAGAATAAAAATGTTGGCACCAAAGTTGCAATTATGGATAACCATGTGGTGGTGGGCGTAGGCAATATTTATGCGACCGAAAGTCTGTTTAATCTGGGGATTCATCCGGCACAACCGGCCTCGACTTTAAGCTTGATTCAGATCGAAAAGCTAGTATTGGAAATCAAGCGCATCTTGAAACAGGCGATTGATCTGGGTGGTTCAACCTTAAGAGACTACACCAATGCCATGGGAGAAAATGGCTATTTCCAGCAAACCTTGCTGGCTTATGGTCGTGCCGGTGAAATGTGTATGAACTGCGAGACCACGCTTGAAAATATCAAATTGGGACAACGCGCTTCAGTTTTTTGTCCTGAGTGCCAACCTTTGAAAAAGATCCAGCTCCCTGTCAAAAAAGTGGCAACTGTACGAGGGAAAAAGTCATGAAAACAGCCATTGTGCGTCATATTCTGGTCAAAGATAGAGAAACTGCTGAACAGCTTAAAAAGAAGATTTTAAGTGGCGCCGACTTCAATAAAATCGCCAAACAGTATTCAACCTGTAATTCTGCCAAACGTGGCGGTGAGCTAGGTGAAGTAAAGAAAGGTCAACTGGTTCCGGTCATTGATAAACTGGTTTTCACTGCAGCAGAACGTGTATTACATGGCCCGATCAAAAGCCAGTTTGGTTTTCATTTGGTCGAAATCAAGTTTCGGATGGATTTTTAATATTTATAAATCCCTCCCTACCTCCCTTTGTTAAAGGGAGAAGTTCCCCTTTTATAAAGGGGATTTAGGGGGATTAGAAAAATTAGACTTGAGGTGGACGCTTTTTCAATTCATCACGAATTTCACGCAGCAATTCAATATCGGCTGGGGTGGTCGGAGTTTCCTCGACTGGGCCTTCTTGTTTACGTAAACGGTTCATGAATTTAACCAACAAGAATACGACCCAGGCCAAGATTAAGAAATTAATTAAAATCGTTAAAAAGTTACCGTAAGTCAGTACATTCACACCCGCCTTAGTCAAGGCATCTAAAGATTGTAAATTGTCTGGGTTTCTTCCTAAGATAAAGAATTTTTGCGTAAAATCGACGCCACCACCGGTAATCACGGTAATTAAAGGCATAATAATGTCTTTCACCAATGAATCGATGATCTTGCTAAAAGCGCCACCGATGATGACACCAATCGCCAGATCCATCATGTTGCCTTTGATCGCAAACTCTTTAAATTCTTGAATAATGCTCATAACTGCTCCCATATTTTATTTTCAAGTTTTGGGTCAAATTATACCTGAATAAATACTTTTAATTTTGACTTAGTTTAATGCGTTTTAGTAAATTATGATTTAAGCATAACGTAAATATAAAAAACCGTAATCTTCGAAAAAATTACGGTTTTTGAAAACCCGAAATAATCTAGCGATTATTTACCTGAACGGTTACGTTTACGTTCGTTTTCAGTCAAGAAACGCTTACGGATACGGATTGACTTAGGTGTTACTTCTACTAGTTCATCATCTTCAATAAACTCAAGCGCTTGCTCAAGTGTATATTCAATCGCAGGAACCAGCGTTAACGCATCATCAGTACCAGAAGCACGTACGTTCGTTAACTGTTTTGCTTTAGTCGGGTTAACTGTCATGTCGTCTGAACGAGAGTTAATACCGATGATCATACCTTCATAAACTTCTAACTGTGGTTTCGCGAATAGACGACCACGGTCTTGAAGTGTGAACAGTGCATAGCCCAAGCAAGTACCTTGAACCATAGAAATCAATACACCGTTTTGACGTTTTGCAACAGTACCTTGCTTCATTGGACCGTAGTGCGAGAAGCTAGACGTCATGATCCCTGTACCAGAAGTCATGGTCAGGAATTCAGAACGGAAACCAATCAGACCGCGTGAAGGAACAGTGGCTTCAATACGGATACGGCCTTTACCGTCGACTTCCATATTGGTCATTTCGCCTTTACGGTGACCCATTTGTTCCATTACAGCGCCTTGATGCTGTTCTTCAACGTCAAAAGTAACGTTTTCGTATGGCTCTTGTTTTTCACCATCAATTTCTTTGATGATTACTTGTGGACGAGATACGCCCATTTCGAAGCCTTCGCGACGCATGTTTTCAATCAGAACTGAAAGGTGAAGCTCACCACGACCAGATACTTTGAAACGGTCTGGACTGTCAGTATCTTCAACACGTAATGCTACGTTGTGAATCAATTCGCGGTCTAGACGTTCACGGATATTACGTGAAGTTACGAACTTACCTTCTTTACCAGCAAACGGTGAGTTGTTTACCTGGAATGTCATCGATACTGTAGGTTCATCTACAGACAATGGCGGTAAAGCTTCAACATTTTTCGGATCACAGATGGTGTCAGAAATGTTAAGTGCATCGATACCCGTTACACAAACGATATCGCCTGCAGAAGCTTCTTCAACGTCAACGCGATCTAGACCATGATAACCCATGATTTTTAAGATACGGCCGTTACGTGTTTTGCCATCTTTATCGATTACAGTTACTTGTGTGTTTAATTTCACTGAACCGCGTTGGATACGACCAATACCGATAACGCCTACGAAGCTGTTATAGTCAAGTGAAGATACTTGCATTTGGAATGGACCGTCAACGTCAACCGCTGGTGGTTCAACGATGTCTACGATCGTTTGGAACAACGGAGTCATATCTTCAGCAAGTTCTTCTGGAGAAGGACCAGCAACACCACGAAGGCCTGAAGCATAAACAACTGGGAAGTCTAACTGTTCGTCAGAAGCACCTAAGTTATCGAACAAATCAAATACTTGGTCAATTACCCAGTCTGGACGCGCGCTTGGCTTGTCGACTTTGTTAATAATCACGATTGGTTTCAAACCACGTGCGAACGCTTTTTGCGTTACGAAACGAGTTTGTGGCATTGGGCCTTCTTGTGAGTCTACAAGAAGAAGTACGCAGTCAACCATCGACATTACACGTTCAACTTCACCACCGAAATCGGCGTGTCCCGGGGTGTCCACGATGTTAATGCGGTATTCAGTATTGGTACGTTCATCTAACCATTTGATTGCAGTGTTTTTTGCAAGAATGGTAATACCACGTTCGCTTTCAATAGCGCCAGAATCCATGACACGCTCGATCTCACCCGCGCGATCACCGAGAGCACCTGATTGTTGCAAAAGTTTGTCTACAAGAGTGGTTTTACCATGATCGACGTGCGCAATAATGGCGATGTTACGGAGAGTTTTAATATCTGACATGTAAATTCAATGCGTATGTAATTTGAGGGCAAATTATACAGAAAAATACAAAACTTTTATAGTCACTGTAACCACACTCCTCAACTTTTTTTGCTCCGTTGGGGATTTTTTGATTTTGTAAAGACGTGTAACTCGATTAGAATAGCGCCACCCAGCCTTAATTTGCATTGACACATGTCTGATTTTAATCAATCTCCTCCTTCTAAAGATCAACTCGACCTGGTATATGGTCTGGAAGATCGACCAAAACCACTGATTGCTTTTTTAGCTGCATTCCAGCACTTACTGGCAATTATTGTCCCGATTGTGACCCCTGGTCTGCTGATTTGTTTGGCGCTTGGTGTTTCCAAAGAAGACACCAACATGATTTTATCCATGTCCTTGGTGATCTCGGGCATCGCGACTTTTTTACAGTCTAAAAAAGTCGGACCTTTTGGTGCCGGTCTGCTGATTGTCCAAGGAACCAGCTTTAACTTCATCGGTCCAATTATTGGTATTGGTTCAGCTATGGTGGCTGCAGGCACACCTGTAGAAGCAGTCATGGCTTCTATTTTTGGTGTGGTGATTGCAGGTGCATTTATTGAAATGGGCGTGTCACAAATTCTGCCTTGGATCAAAAAACTGATTACCCCTTTGGTCACCGGTATTGTGGTTCTGCTGATTGGTTTAACCTTAATTAAAGAAGGTTTAATCAGCATGGGCGGTGGTTATCAGGCCATGAGCGATAAAACTTTTGCCAATGCCGACAACCTGATCATGTCTTGTACCGTCCTGGCGTTGATTATTATCCTGAACCGGATCCGGATTACCTGGGTAAAAAGCTCTGCCATTTTAATCGCCCTGATCTGTGGTTATGTTCTGGCAGGCTTTATGGGCCATCTGGATTTCTCTGGTCTGAAAGATGCACCACTGGTACAGATTCCAACCCCAATGCATTTCGGTTTAAGCTTCTCCTGGAGTCTGTTTATTCCGATGGCATTCATCTATCTGGTGACCTCTTTAGAAGCGATTGGTGATATCACTGCGACTTCAAAGCTTTCCAACCAGCCAGTTGATGGTCCAAAATGGATGCAGCGCATTAAAGGCGGTGTACTGGTAAATGGCGCGAATTCATTCCTTGCCGGTATTTTTAACACCTTCCCGAGTTCCGTATTTGCACAAAATAATGGCGTAATCCAGTTAACGGGCGTAGCAAGTCGTTATGTCGGTATCTGGATTGCTGCTTTGCTGGTTATTCTTGGTTTGCTGCCTGCAGTTGCTGGTATTATTCAGGCCGTTCCGCAAGCGGTACTGGGTGGTGCAGTGATGGTGATGTTTGGTGCAGTCGCAGCATCTGGTATTAACATTCTGTCTGGTGTCCATCTGGACCGTCGTGCCCTGCTGATTATTGCGATTTCACTGGCGCTGGGTTTAGGTGTTGCACAAGTTCCACAAATTCTTGAGCATCTTCCTGAGTTATTCCGTAATATCTTTAGCTCAGGCGTTGCTACTGGTGGTATCGCGGCCCTTATTCTTAATGTTGTACTTCCTGAAACAAAGAAGTAATTTCATGTCCAAAGAACACTGTCTAGGTCAGGCTTAGGCAGTGTTCTTTATATTGGAGAGATACCTATGGATCCTAAAAGCGAAGTTTTATTAAGACAATATGATTTTTTGTCGGGTCGCATCCTACTGATTAATGCACCAACAGATGATCTGCTCGCTGAATTCGATGCCTCTATCAATCCCGCTGTCTGGACATGGAATTTTAACGATTTTCAATATTTCCAGTCACAACAAGCAGATGTGCATTTTGGTGCAGAGATGCCTGAAGCTGAGTTTGATCAGGCGGTTATTTTTGTACCCAAGTCTAAAGAACTGTTGAATTATTTACTGCACACCGTGGCAGCGCAGCTTAAACCGGGCAGCAGTATTTTTCTGGTCGGTGAAAAGAAAGGCGGGATAGAACGCGCAGCCAAACAGTTGCAGCCTTTTGGTAAAACACTCAAACTTGACAGCGCACGTCATTGCCAACTTTGGCAATTGGTTCTAGAGCATACGGTCGAGAAAAAAGCACTTGCAGACTGGGCACAGCGCTATACCGTATCGACACCAAATGGCGACCTGAATATTTGTGCACTTCCAGGCGTATTTAGTCAAAACCGTTTGGATGTGGGAACTGCCACACTATTACCTTATTTGTCACAAGTCACCTCAGGTAAAATCGCTGACTTTGGTTGTGGTGCGGGTGTGATTAGCGCGTATCTGGCAAAGTTGAATCCGAAAAACCGGATTTTTGCCATGGATGTTGATGCCTTTGCACTGGCTTCTACACAAATGACCTTTGAAGAAAATCAGCTTACTCCTGAACAAATTGAAATCAAAGCGGTTACAGGCATTGAGGATGCACCCTTGTTCCTGCATGCGATTGTCAGTAATCCGCCTTTTCATCTGGGAATCGAGACCGATTACACGGCCAGCGAAACCTTATGTAAAACCTCGCGTCGTCATTTAAAATCGGGCGGTGAGCTTTGGATTGTGGCCAACCGTTTCTTGAACTACCCGACCCTGATTGAACAAAACTTTGGTCGCTGCACAGTAAAAGCAGATCAACAAGGCTTTAAAGTGCTCTTCGCCAGCACTCAAAAAAATGTTAAGGAATCATGATGAGCGAAACGCAAAACACGATGCAGCTGCAGCGTAAGCTGGGTGCTCGTCATCTGAATATGATCGCCATTGGTGGATCAATTGGTACAGGTCTATTCCTGGCCTCAGGTGCGACTATTGCCAACGCTGGACCAGGCGGTGCACTACTTGCCTATGTACTGATTGGGATCATGATTTATTTCCTGATGACCAGCTTGGGTGAACTTGCCACGCACAATCCGACCTCAGGTGCATTTTTCACTTACGGCACCAAATATGTCGAAGGTGGTTTTGGTTTCGCTTTAGGTTGGAATTACTGGTACAACTGGGCCATTACCGTGGCTTTTGAGCTGGTTGCCGTTCAGTTCATTATGAAATTCTGGTTTCCCGATATTCCGGGCGTGTACTGGAGCGCCATTTTCCTGGCCATTATTTTCGGGATTAATGCCCTGACAGTAAAAGGCTTTGGCGAATCCGAATTTTTCTTTTCTCTGGTGAAAGTTCTCGCGATCATTGCCTTTATCATCATCGGAATCTGGATGATCGTGAAGATCATGCTCACCCCGGGTGCGGAAGCATTTGCCAACTGGAGCATTGGTGATGCACCCTTTGTCGGTGGTTTCCAGGCATTAATTGGCGTGGCCATGATTGCCGGATTCTCTTTCCAGGGTACCGAAATGGTCGGTGTTGCGGCAGGTGAATCAAAAGATCCAAAGAAAACTATTCCGGTGGCCATCAAACAGATTTTCTGGCGTATCCTTCTGTTTTATATTGTATGTATTTTCATTATCGGCACCTTGATTGCCTATAATGACCCACGTTTATTACAGGCCGCTGCAACAGATAATATTGCGCTTTCGCCATTCACCTTATTGTATGAAAAAGCCGGTTTTGCCTTTGCCGCCAGTATCATGAATGCGGTGATCTTGACCGCTATTCTATCTGCGGGTAATTCGGGCATGTATTCATCTACCCGTATGCTGTTTGATATGGCGCGTAAAGGTAGTGCACCTAAAATGTTTGCGCGTCTGGACCCGCGTGGTGTGCCAATGAATGCACTCTATGCCACGACTGCAATCGCAGCTCTGTGCTTTCTGACCACTTTCTTTGGTGAACAGGAAGTCTTTAACTGGCTGCTAAACATGTCAGGGATGTGTGGCTTTATTGTCTGGCTCGGGATTGCCATTTCCCATTACCGTTTCCGTAAAGGTTATCTGGCACAAGGATATAAACTCGAAGATCTGGCTTATCGCGCTAAATTCTTTCCTTTCGCCCCTTGGTTTGCGTTTATCCTCTGTGCGATTGTCGTCCTTGGACAGAACTATCAGGATGTTTTGTCCGGTCAATGGATGGGTGTGTTATCGACCTATATCAGTATTCCGCTATTCCTAGCCATTTGGTTCGGCTACAAATGGAAGAAAAAAACTAAACTAGTATCTTATCAAGAGATGGATGTACAGCCCATGAAACTTGATCAGGAATAAAAAATTATTCATTAAAAAATCAGCTTACGGGCTGATTTTTTTATTTCTTGAATTAACTATGACGCATCACGAAATTGCGATCATCAATCACAATCACTTGCTGGCAAATTCCGCCTACCCGACGTTGCTGCTCAAACACATGCGCCGGCATTGTCTCAAAGCTATCAAAGAAGCTGATTTCATTTTCATCGATTCCATAAACTAATGAATGATTACCCACACCTTCTAGGGTATCGTAAAATACAATCACGAAACGTCCTGCTTCTACATTTTCCTGAATTTCTGTATAAGACAATGGCTGTTCTGTAACAGGAATATTTAAGCGATGGGCTTGTTGATAGAAATCGACTTCAATTGGCTGTTTATCTGCATCATGTTCAGTATAAAAATTAACATCCAAACCCAGTGTTTTTAAAGCAACCGCAAGTGCGATACTGGAGCTTCCCATTTCAGGGTCATGTTGACAGAGCTGAGTTAAATCAGGAATATTCAAATCAATTCCATAATGATGAAAAATCATCCATATTGCAAAAATTCCGCTATTGGCTTCCAGATTTTGCAAATCTTCAGGAATTTCGACACTCATATTTTTACTCAACGACATCTTAACAGGCTAAGTGTAGTCAAAATACAGACATAAAAAAAGCAGCTCCGAAGAGCTGCCTTTTTAATGAGTGTTCAATAATGAATTATTGAGCAACTGGTTGTTCAGCTAAAACAGTACGGCTACCAGTGATTGTCGCGAATACACGACGGTTCATAGCACGACCTTCTTTAGTGTTGTTGTCAGCAATCGGTTGATCCCAAGCGAAACCTTGAGTAGACAAGCGAGATGCATCAACATTGTATTCATTTACAAGCGAAGATTTAACAGAGTTAGCACGTGCTAGAGATAAACGTTCGTTTAGTGCACGTGGACCAGTGTTGTCAGTGTGACCTTCGATACGAGCAGTAGCGTTTGGATATTCAACTAGCTTCTCAGCAACTTTAGCGATTTCTGGTTTGTATTGATCTTTGATGTTTGATTTGTTTGTATCAAAGAACACACGAAGTTCCATGTTCAGGTCTTCAGTCAACTCTTGTGGCGCTGGAGCAACTGGAGTTACAGGCTCAACTGGAGCAACTTCAACTACTGGAGCAGCTGGTTTCAGACGACCACCTAGAACAACATTAAGACCAGCTAATGCTGTGTAGTTCCAGAATTTTTCGTCAAAGTGGTAAGTACCACGAGCTTCAGTACGTAGCGCTAAGGCATCGTTGATGTGCCAGAATGCACCCACACCAGCATTACCTAAAGTACCTTCTTCTTCATTACCGCGAGTACCGCGTGGCACACCTTCAAATTCGTATTTGTAGTGCCCCGCACCTAGAAGCATGTATGGCTTCACTTTGCTGTCATAGTTACCAGTAAATACGTCAGAAGTTGCGTAGAAGTTACCTGCAATATTTTGGCCTTTGTATTCTGCACCTTCAGCAGCACCGTCAACATCGCCCTTTACTTGGCTATATTCAGCTTCAAAACCTAACCAAGGAGTTAATTCAACACCAATAGCAGCACCTACGAATAAATCGTCTTGTAATTCAGGACTACTAGTAAGTTCGCCATCATTACCGTTATTGTTGTGCTGGGTGTCTTGGAATGTATAACCTAACATCAACGGAGTAACAGTTACGCCTGCATTTGCAGCAGCAAAAGGTGCAGCTACAAGCATAGCTAAAGCAATACGACTCATTTT
This sequence comes from Acinetobacter sp. CIP 64.7, assembly GCF_000369745.1. GTDB lineage: Bacteria > Pseudomonadota > Gammaproteobacteria > Pseudomonadales > Moraxellaceae > Acinetobacter > Acinetobacter fasciculus. The sequence continues at coordinate 767,325 of NZ_KB850178.1, forward strand.
CATGGATTTATCCTCCAGAGATAAAAATTGTTGTTCAAGCTCAAGCCCGCAATAGGCCATCCTGAGATAGGCTTTTTATTACCCCAGTTTTATTCTTAAGCTATTCACATGGCATCATACAAACACTTTATTATTTTTCCAAGTGCTTGATTAATTTAATCAAGTAAATTATTGACAAAATTACTTACAATTTCCGTTGTAATTCGGTAACTTTTTACTCAATTTTTTATTCTGAATACCCTATGGTGATTGCCAATTATTTTTTAATCACTTTCTTGAAACTTAAGTAAGGACTGATTACTCGGCTCCACAAAGCATAAAAAACGCATAATTAATAACATATTCCTCATAAAAATAATATATAAATCAGGTAACTCTATGTATAAAAAAATAACAACAGGCTTCACTTTTGTTGAGCTCATTATCTGTATTGCAATGATTGCAATTTTAGCCAGTATCGCTCTACCGTACTTCCATGAGTATCGTTCCAGACAGGAAGCCAAACAGATTCCAATCAAATTATCTGCGGTTAATCGTTATGCACGCAGTCAGGCTGCTGTGTTTCACCAGAATATTGTGATCTGCCCCAGCCAGGACTCACTCAGCTGTCAACCCAATCAATGGAATAAAAATATACTGGTCTTTATTGATAAAAATAAAAACCGACAAGTCGATACAGGCGAACAAATTTTACATATTGATGCACTGAACCTCAAATACGGTAACTTAAGTTGGCGAGGAGCTTTAAGTTTATCGAGTGTCACTTATCAAGCGCACACTGCCTTGCCGATTGGTTCAAATGGTAGTTTTTATTATTGTTCTACCCATCTTTCTAGCCAACAGCGAATTGTACTCAGCAAAATGGGGCATATCCGGATTGAAAGCCTCTCGTCTTGCTAACAGAACTATCCAGTTTATGCTTCGCTGCGATTAACGCTTCAATCCTGAGTTTTTTTCAATATACTGCTTAAGTTTGAAAAAATTGATTAAAACTCATACGGAGAGAGAACAATGACTGACATCCTAATTGTCAATGGTGCACGTACAGCCATGGGTGGCTTTCAGGGGAGTCTTGCCAGTGTAACTGCGCCAGAACTCGGTGCGGTCACCATTAAAGAAGCAATTGCCCGTGCGGGTCTGCAACCAGAAGATATTGAAGAAGTCATTATGGGTTGTGTCCTTCCGGCAGGTTTAAAGCAGGGCCCTGCACGTCAAGCCATGCGTCAAGCTGGTCTTCCAGATTCTACTGGCGCTGTAACCATTAATAAATTATGTGGTTCAGGCATGAAAGCCGTCATGCAAGCTGCAGATATGATTAAAGCCGGTTCTGCAAATATCGTGGTTGCAGGTGGCATGGAATCCATGACCAATGCTCCTTATGTATTGCCAAAAGCACGTGGCGGTTTCCGTATGGGTCACGGTGAAATCAAGGACCATATGTTTCTGGATGGCTTGGAAGATGCTGAAACAGGTCGCTTGATGGGTTCATTTGCCCAAGATATGGCAAATACCAAAGGTTATACCCGCGAGCAGATGGATGATTTTGCGATTCGCTCATTAAAGCGTGCGCAAACTGCGGTCAATGAAGGCTACTTTGCTGATGAAATCGTGCCTGTAACAGTTAAAACCCGTAAAGGTGATGTAGTCGTTGATAAAGACGAACAGCCGTTCAATGCCAACATCGATAAAATTCCAACTTTGCGTCCTGCTTTCGCTAAAGACGGTACGATTACGGCGGCTAATGCCAGCTCGATTTCAGATGGTGCATCAGCTTTAGTAATTACCTCGGCTGACAATGCAGCAGCAAAAGGGTTGAATCCTTTGGCTAAAATTGTTGCCTATGCATCGAATTCGCAACATCCATCTGAGTTTACTATTGCTCCAGTCGGTGCAATCCAGAAAGTGCTAGATAAAACGGGTTGGACCGCTTCTGATGTCGACCTTTGGGAAATCAATGAAGCCTTTGCCATGGTGACCATGTGCCCAATGGATGAGTTCAAGCTAGATCCTGAAAAAGTCAACATCAATGGCGGTGCATGTGCTCTCGGCCATCCTGTGGGTTCAACCGGTTCACGTATTATCCTGACTTTGATTCATGCGCTGAAACGTACGGGTGGCAAGAAAGGCATCGCTGCACTCTGTATCGGTGGTGGTGAAGCGACTGCTGTAGCGATTGAATTACTGTAACCTCTTCCCTCACCCCATCCCTCTCCCATAAGGCATAGGTATCTACACATCTATGAGATACCTAATGCCATTGTGGCTATCTCATTGAGTTCATCTATTGAATATTCCGAGAGCAGTTGAAGAGTGTTCAGTAAAATCGAAAGCCCTGCCAATAAGGCAGGTGCACTTTCCAACCTACCTCTTTTCTGCTGCCGACCTGAAAGACGGGTGAGAAATACACGAATTTTCTGATGGTGTTCATCTTCAGAACGCTGGATTCGCCAAGTTAAAACACAAGCCATACAGCTAATCAGTAACCGCCTTAAAATGGCTTCAGGTCTGGTCTGAAGCCATGCTTCAATATCATGACCTGCCTGCTTGAGCAGCTTGAAATAGCATTCAATTGTCCAGCGCCAGTAATACCAGGTCGTCATCTCTACCGTAGTAATCTCTGATGGAACATTGCTGATTAGTGACCATCTTGCGACGGTCTTATCCTGATCATCTTTCACTACGGCAACAATTAATCTGGCTTCAATCGCACTCCCTGGCTGGGGAGCAACCCGTTGGCCTGAATCGTCATTTCTCTTCGGTTTTGCTGCACGTGTTATCCGGATAGCAGTTTCTCCCACATGCAACATATGCCGGTTTCCTTTATAGGCAATCGGCTGGACCTGCTGCGTTTCTACTCGTTCTGCGGCTTCTGCAACTTTGCATGTTTTGCCCTGATGCTCAATTCGATGGCCTTCTTTCGCCCGAATCAGCCATTTAAAACCCTGGCTGCTCATTTCCCTTAGGTGGGCAATGGAGTCACCTTCACGATCAATGATATGAACACATGTTTTCTCAATGGGATATTGTTCAATCACTTTGATTTGTTCGGTAAGTGAATCTAGATGAGATTTGCGCCCAGCAGAGTGTTGACTGAATGTGGAATAGCAGCCTGAGGCATCTGATAGTGTCTGCGCCAGTGGCGCAATAGGTAGTCCCGAGGCTGCATCAACCAGCAGACTGCTTTGCAATTCATAGCCTGAATCATATTGATGGGTTCTTTGCAGGCGCTGAATTTTATGATGGTGTTTCACATACTGTAGCTGAGACCAGTCATGAACAATCAATGCATATTGATGCGGTGATGCCTTGATCTGTTCACATGCAAGATGTTCAATTGGCTGGTTTAACTGACTAAAAGAGATTTTGTCATTATTCAGGAATCGCCAGACCGCTTGTGTGGTTGCGAAACTCGACTTTTGGGCAGAAGCCAGGTCTTTGATTGCCGGAGCAAGTGAAGCAAGAGGGTTCATATTGAGCTTTACAAGGCTGTTATAGCGCTTGACAAGACGCTGATCCAGGCCAGAGATGTTAAATTGAAGAGCATGCTCTTCAATTTAACGCAAAGTTCAGGAATTGTGTAGATACCTATGCCCATAAGGAGAGGGAGTTAAAAATCCTCCTGATCTGGAGGATTTTTTTCGCTTACATTTTGATAAAGCTTGCTCGCGCAAAATACCCCAAAGTGGCGTAGATTAAAGCAAGCAAAATAAAAAGGGAGTTCTCCCATGCAACTGAATCATTACCTCAATTTCCAAGGTTAGGCTGAAGCAGCCTTTAACTTTTATAAATCAGTTTTTGGAGGCGAATTTTCAAGTCTGAGTCGTTATGGTGAAATGCCAACTGAAGAAGGTGTCACACTGTCGGAAGCGGATCAAAATAAAATCCTGCATATCTCACTTCCCATTAACGAATTTACAGAACTGATGGCATCCGATACGAATGATCAATTTTGTGCACAAAACAATACCGTTTTCATTCAAGGTAATAACCACTATATTTCCATTAACTTAGATGCCAGCGAACAAGCTGAAGCACAACGACTCTTTGATGCTTTATCGGTGAATGGTCAAATTGAGATGCCGCTAGAAAAGACCTTTTGGGGCGCACTTTATGCTGCCTTTAGCGATCAGTTTGGAATTCACTGGATGATCAACTGTCAACTTGAAGAAAATTAAAGGTTTTTATCAAGATATAAAAAAGCCGGAATCAATCCGGCTTTTTGACAGCAACTTAATTTAAATTAAGCACCTGTTTGATAATGTGCCTGTGCAACCGCAGTTGATGCCTGGTACGGATTTTTGAAATCATTCAAACCTGCAGCGGCTTCCTGAATATCTTTACCTTCTTTAATCACGAAAGTGTCGAAACCAGAACGCTTCATGTAATTCAGCACATCTTTGAACACATCACCGGTGGCACGTAGTTCACCCTGGAAACCCTGACGGCGAAGAAGTGCTGCAAATGAATAACCACGGCCATCATTAAAACCGGCAAACTCGATAAAGATTGCGTCTAGCTGATCTAATGGAAATTCATGGTTTTCAGGAGAAGCATCGACGGTTAAGTACAATGCTTTTTTACCTGATATATTGGCAATCTGGTCTAACTGTTCCACAGTCAGAACCACATCGCCCTGTGGCAAAACACCATCTTCACCAACTAATTGGTATGTGTTGTCTGCAATCGTGCCATCTTTAGAGAGTACTTGAAGTGCGGTATTAAGCATATGCACGCTCCTTAAATGGTTGAATGCCGACACGGCGATAAGTATCGATAAACTCTTCACCTTCCTGACGCAGGTCAAGATAGGTATTCAGAATTTCTTCTACGATATCTGGTACGACCTCGGCTGCAAATGATGGGCCAAGAATGTCACCAATCGACGCATCATGATCCGCATTTCCACCAAGCGTAATCTGGTAGAACTCAGCGCCTTTTTTGTCTACACCTAAAATACCGATGTTACCAACGTGGTGATGGCCACAAGCATTCATACAACCTGAAATATTCAGATCCAGTTTGCCTAAATTGTAAATCGTATCCAGGTCATCAAAACGGCGTGAAATTGCTTCAGAAATCGGAATGGATTTCGCATTAGCCAAAGAACAGAAGTCACCGCCCGGGCAGCAAATGATGTCGGTCAAGAAACCGATATGCGCACGTGCCAGGTTGTTTTGGTCAAGGGTTTGCCATACAGCGAACAAGTCTTTTTGTGGTACATCGACCAGGGAAATGTTTTGCTCATGCGTGGTACGCAGCTCACCGAAAGTGTACTGATCTGCAAGATCTGCAATCAGGTTCATTTCTTCGGTGCTGACATCACCCGGTGCAATTCCGGCACGTTTCAGTGAAATCGTCACGATGCGATAACCTTTCACTTTATGTGCATTGGTATTAATGTTGAACCACTGTTTGAATTTTGGATATTGTGCAAACAGTTCAGTGAAATCTTCATCTGCATAATCTTGGTAATCGAATGGCGTGAAGTTCTCATCCATTTTCGCCAAGGTGTCTGCATCGATTTTCAGTGTTTTAATCGTATGCTCAAATTCAGCTTCAACTTTCTCGGCAAATACTGCTGGTGTTAAAGCTTTTACCAGAATCTTGATACGCGCTTTATATTTGTTGTCGCGACGACCATGCAAGTTATATACACGAAGGACTGCTTCCAGATAAGCAATCAGGTCTTCACGTGGCAAGAATTCACGAATAAAGCTACCAATCACCGGCGTACGGCCGAGACCACCACCGACTTTGATTTTATAGCCCATTTCGCCTGCTTCATTACGCACGATATACACACCGATATCGTGGAATGCAGTTGCTGCACGATCGGTTTCTTCAAGCGCAGAGACTGCAATCTTGAACTTACGTGGCAAGAAGGCAAATTCCGGATGGAAGGTTGACCATTGACGGATCAATTCACAAGTCGGACGCGGATCGGCAATTTCACCTGCAACCACACCGGCATACTGATCCGTCGTGGTATTACGGATACAGTTACCTGAAGTCTGAATCGCATGCATTTGCACAGTGGCCAGTTCAGCCAGCATATCCGGCACATTTTCCAGCGCAGGCCAGTTAAACTGGATGTTTTGACGGGTCGAAATATGCGCGTAGCCACGGTCATATTCTTTTGCCAAATCAGCCACTTTACGAAGTTGTTTTGAGTTCATCAAACCATATGGCACGGCAATACGTAACATTGGCGCATAACGCTGTACGTACAGACCATTTTGCAGACGAAGCGGACGATACTCATCTTCAGTGAGTTTACCGGCTAAATAACGTTCCGTTTGGTCACGGAACTGTGCAACACGTTCATTAATCAGTTGCTGATCGAAATCAGTATATAAATACATGGCGTACAGCTAGTAGTTTCTATTATATCGCCGGCAAGGATAGCGAGATTGAACCTATCAATAAAATGCTTTTTATACATATTTCATAGCGGTTTTATTGATAAGCCTACCAAAGTTTCACGGATCTCAGTATTTACAGCATTCGATTAAATTTAAAGTAATAATGATTAAATTCTTCAATCATTATTACTTATTTTCATATAGGAAAAATTTTCTCAACTTCGGTTAACTATCTTATTAATACTTTAAAAATTCTACCAATTTTGGCTCTCTCCCAATTGCTGCCCTACAAATTCATAACGTATCGTTGAACGTGAAAATTTAATCGGGCAAGCCAGTTGTGCTTCGGTCTGCTGACTGCTGGATTTGAGTGGCACCTGTACGACCCATCCTCGCTGCTGGGCCAGATCAGAATGTAACGCTTCCTCAAGTCTGAGCACCGGTTCGACACAGACATCCAGCGCGGCAAACAGCATTTGCCATTCAGCTAATGACTTGGTCTTGATTTTATTCTGAATCGCCTGCTTCACCACAGCATGAGCTTCAGCGGTATAAGAGGCGCCTTTTTCCAGAAGAATCGGCAGCTCTAAAGCCTGTGCCAGCCCCTGCATAAATTGTGGTTCCAGACTACCAATTGACAAATAACGCCCATCCTGGGTTTCATAATAGTCGTAAAAAGTCCCGCCATTCAGATAGCCGGATTCTGGAGATTGATGCTGATTGCCAGCCAGACTGGCAGAAGCTGCCAGATTGCTCATCGTTACCACACAATCGGTCATGGAAATGTCAATATACTGGCCTTTGCCACTTTGTTGGCGTTCAATCACCGCGGCCAGAATCGCAATCACGGCATGCATGGAACCACCTGCAACATCGGCGACCTGAATTCCCAAGGCTGGTGGACCATTTTCAATCCGGCCACTGTGTCCGGCAATTCCGGACAAAGCCAGATAGTTAATGTCGTGTCCTGCTTTATCTTTATATGTGCCAGTTTGGCCATAACCGGTAATGGAACAGTAAATCAGTTTCGGATTAATTTCGCTCAAGGTTTGATAGTCTAGCCCAAGACGTTGCATCACCCCGGGACGGAATTGCTCAATCACAATGTCATAATCTGCAATCCTGGATTTAACCAGTTCAATATTCGTAGGATCTTTCAAATCCAGTGCAACCGATTGCTTGTTTCGATTCAAATAACTTTGTGAAGTGGCCTGTCCATTGGCAAAAGGTGGCATTAATCGCAACAGGTCCGGTCGGGTTGGTGATTCAATATGCACAACTTCTGCACCTAAATCAGCAAGATATAATGTGGCAAACGGGCCGGGTAAAAGTGTAGAAAAATCTAGGATTTTCAATCCTTTTAATACATATGACATTGGAGTATTTGCTCTACTTATATTGCTTTTTTCAGCATCTTAGGCACATAAATGCACAAAAACAATGTCATGTTCAGCCATTTACCTTGATAGTTTCGGCAATCTAATATGTAAGAAAATGGCAAAGGTATTCTTGTAAATTGCCATTGCTTTATTATTTTTCGTCATTTAGGTCAATTATTAGTGAACATTAAAGAGACTGAAGGATTAAACATGAGTCGTGATACGATCAGTATCCACTTCGTCAATGCTGCCTTATCTGGCGTTAAGCGTCTGGGCATGGATGTCGATACTTTATTGTCTCACGTCGGGATTGAAGCAGAACTGCTGCATCAGCCCAAAGCGCGTATTTCACCTGAACAATATACCCGCTTTATAAAAATGTTGTGGATGGTGACTCAGGACGAGCATGTCGGCTTTGACAAACAGCAACGCCGTCTGGGTACTTTTGCGATCATGTGCCAGCTCATTATTCATGCCAAAACTCTGGGTGATGCACTGGAACTGTCTTCCCAGTTCTACAAACTCTTTGGTGATGACTGGTCGGTGACCCTGGAACGCGACAAACACGAAGCACGTCTGGTTCCGCTGATTCCAAATGCAATGGATCCGGATCATTTCATTACTGAAAGCATGCTGATGATCTGGCATGGCTTGGCGTCTTGGCTCATTGAGCGTCGCCTGCCACTGGAACGCGTGCATTTTAGTTATCCACGTCCAGACCATGCCGATGAATATGATGCCCTGTTCTTTGCACCGGTGATGCAGTTCGACATGCCACGTACCGAAATCACTTTTGCTGCGGACTATCTGGACCTACCAATTCGCCAGAATGAAGAAACCCTGGAAGAATTTTTGAAAGCAGCGCCTGCCCAACTGCTGGTGAAATTCAAAAATACCAACTCATTGACTTCACGGATTCGTGATGTACTGAAGAGCCAGATTGGCGAAGAAATGCCGACATTAAACGATGTCGCATCGATGTTATATCTATCACCGCAAACTTTGCGCCGCCGTCTGGCAGCCGAAGGTAAAAGCTATCAAGGCGTAAAAGATGCCCTGCGTCGTGATGCCGCAATTCACCTGTTACTTAACCCTGATCTAACCCTTGAAGATGTTGCACAACAAGTCGGTTTCAGTGAAACTAGTACTTTCCACCGCGCCTTCAAGAAATGGACCGGTGTAACCCCGGGTCTGTATCGTCAATTGCATGGCTATCATTAATCAAGTAATGCCGCAAAAGAGCATGTAATAATAAAACCAGTTCTCTCCGCCTAAGCAAAAGCTTAGGCTTTTTTATAGCTAAAATTGGCTAAATCGCTCAAATGATCTGGCCCGTTCTCGTCATTGCACTTCAAAAATTAAGTATTACACTCGAGTCATTAGAATAATTTTCATCAAATCAATAAAAGGGACATGCTATGAGCGAGGCATATATTATTGACGCCATTCGTACGCCACGCGGAAAAGGCAAAAAAGATGGATCTTTACATCAGGTAAAACCCATTTCATTATTGACTGGCTTACTCAACGAACTTCAGGCTCGTCATCAGTTTGACACCGCAAAAGTAGATGATATCGTGCTCGGTTGTGTCACACCAATTAGTGATCAGGGCGCCAATATTGCCAAAACGGCTGCCATCGCTGCTGGTTGGGATAATGATGTAGCGGGTGTGCAAATTAACCGTTTTTGTGCTTCCGGTCTGGAAGCTGTCAATCTGGCCGCACAAAAAGTCCGCTCTGGCTGGGAAGATCTGGTCGTTGCAGGCGGCGTCGAATCCATGTCCCGCGTGCCGATGGGTTCTGACGGTGGTCCTTGGGCACTGGACCCTGAGACCAATATGGCCTGTGACTTTATTCCACAAGGTATTGGTGCAGATTTGATTGCCACGATTGACGGTTATACGCGTTCTGATGTAGATCAATTTGCCGAACAATCACAACAGAAAGCAGCTGCCGCTCAAGCCAATGGTTATTTCAATGCATCCGTGATCCCGGTAAAAGACAAAGCCGGTGTGGTGATTCTGGACAAAGATGAATTTATCAAACCGACAACGACCGCAGAAGGCTTGGGCAAACTCAATCCAAGTTTCGCCACTATGGGGCAAATGGGCTTTGATGCAATTGCCCTGCAAAAATATCCTGAAGTCGGTGCTATCAATCATGTGCATCATGCCGGGAATTCTTCAGGCATTGTCGATGGTGCGGCTGTGGTTTTGATCGCATCGGAACAAGCGGTAAAAGAACAAGGTCTGAAGCCACGAGCCAAAGTACTGGCCACGGCACTGGTCGGTGCAGATCCAACCATCATGCTGACCGGCCCTGCCCCGGCTGCTCGTAAGGCCTTGGCTAAGGCGGGTTTAACCATTGATGATATTGACCTGTTTGAAGTCAATGAAGCTTTTGCTGCCGTGGTGATGCGCTTTATCAATGAAATGAAGATTGATCCTGCCAAGGTGAATGTCAACGGCGGTGCAATTGCCATGGGACATCCACTCGGTGCGACTGGTGCGATGATTTTAGGGACATTACTGGACGAGTTAGAACGCCAGGGCAAAAAACGTGGACTAGCTACACTTTGCGTGGGTGGCGGTATGGGCATCGCAACCATTATTGAACTGGTATAAGGAGAAAAATAATGAGCGCAATTCAATATCAAAAAAATGAAGATAATATTGTTATTTTAACGTTTGATTCTCCAAACCAGTCTGCCAATACCATGAATGCCGACTTTCGTACGGCACTAGATGAAGTCGTTGTCCAGTTACAAGCAGATGAAGATATTGCCGGGATTATTTTCCGTTCAGCGAAAAAAACTTTCTTTGCTGGCGGCGATCTGGATGAACTGATTCAAGCCACTCCTGAGCATGCAACTGAATTCTTCAATATGATTGAAGAGATGAAAGCCAAACTACGCTATATCGAAACTCGCGGTATTCCTGTGGTTGCTGCACTGAATGGCACGGCGCTTGGCGGTGGCTGGGAAATTGCCCTGTGTGCCCATCATCGTATTGCCCTGAATGACCCTAAAAGCAAATTTGGCCTGCCTGAAGTCACACTGGGTTTATTACCAGGTGGCGGTGGTATCGTCCGTAGCATCCGCCTGCTCGGTCTGCAAAATGCCCTTCCTTTATTAATGGAAGGCAAACAGTTTGGAGTCGATAAAGCTAAATCTTTAGGGCTGATTCATGAGGTCGCAGACAGTACCGATGAACTGTTGAAAAAGGCCATTGCCTGGATCAAAGCCAATCCAAAATCTCAGCAGCCATTCGATGTAAAAGGCTATAAAATTCCGGGTGGTAGCCCTTCGACACCAGCAGTTGCCCAGATGCTGGCAATTGCTCCGGCGATGCTGCGCGATAAAACCAAAGGCTGTTATCCTGCGCCTGAAGCGATCATGTCGGCTGCGGTAGAAGGTGCACAGGTCGATGTCGATACTGCCCTGACCATTGAATCGCGTTACTTTACTTATTTGGCGACCAGTCAAATTTCTAAAAATATGATTGGCACTTTCTGGCATGGTCTGAATGCAATCAAGTCCGGTGCCAGTCGCCCTCAAGATATTGAAAAGTGGAAAGCCACTAAAGTCGGTATTTTAGGTGCAGGCATGATGGGTGCTGGGATCGCCTATGCCACTGCCAGCACAGGCATTCCAGTAGTTCTGAAAGATATTTCATTAGAAGCGGCTGAAAAAGGCAAATCCTATAGCCAGAAACTGCTGGATAAAAAAGTCGCTCAAGGGCGTTTATCAGCCGAGAAACGAGATCAGTTTTTAAGCCTGATTCAAACAACTGCATCGAATGAAGATCTAGCCGGTTGCGACCTGATCATTGAAGCCGTATTTGAGAATCCCACGCTCAAGGCTCAAGTTACACAAGAGGCAGAACAATATCTTGCCAGCAACGGCGTAATGGCTTCGAATACCTCGACCCTGCCGATCACAGAATTAGCCCAGGCTTCAAAAAATGATCAGAACTTTATCGGCCTGCATTTCTTCAGTCCGGTCGATAAAATGCAGCTAGTGGAAATTATCAAAGGTAAAAATACCTCGCCAGAAACGCTGGCCAAAGCTTTCGATTTCGTGCAGCAAATTGGCAAATTACCGATTGTGGTGAATGACAGCCGTGGTTTCTTTACTAGCCGCGTGTTTGGTACCTTTGTGCAGGAAGGTTTACGCCTGCTGGCAGAAGGTGTACATCCGGCGCGAATTGAAATGGCTGCACTCAAAGCCGGTATGCCGATGGGTCCGTTGGCGATTCAGGATGAAGTGTCCTTGACCTTGTCTGAACATGTGGCCAATGAAAGATATAAAGCTTTAGAAGCACAAGGTCAGACCATCACTAAATCACCTGCGGATGAGGTGATTCACAGCATGATTCACGAATTTAACCGTAAAGGTAAGGCTGCCGGCCAAGGTTTTTATGATTATCCGGCCGATGCCAAAAAGCAGCTCTGGTCTGGTCTCAGCTACTGGAAAAAAGACAACGATATTTCTGAACAGGAAATGATTGACCGCTTCCTGTTTGTACAGGCACTGGATACGGTTCGCTGTCTGGAAGAAGGTGTCCTGGAATCTGTCGTTGATGCCAATGTCGGTTCCATTTTTGGTATTGGCTTTGCCGCCTGGACGGGCGGTGCAGTACAATTCCTGAATCAGTATGGTTTAGCCAAAGCCGTGACCCGTGCCAAAGTACTTGAAAATAAATATGGCGAACGCTTCAAAGCCCCACAACTCCTCAAAGATCGCGCAGCACACGCCCAGCCGATTCAATAACTTAGGCACTTAAATAAAAGAGGAACGTGTTTCCTCTTTTTTATCTTCTGGATTTGCTTAATGCACTGGATAGACTCATCTGATGACAGATTTCGATCTGCTTTTTGATCAATTTATGTTATAAAGTTACATAAGTTTGATATCCACGTGGGTAAGACCTATGACTGATCACAGTTCACCTGAAAAATCTCCTTGGGGCTGGAAAGCACTTATCATCTTCTGTATTTTAGGTGGATTATTCATGCTTATTTTTTGGCTCGCGATAAGTAATGAACCGGATTACATGCCAAGCCAGCAAAATAAACAGACTACCCAGCAACACGCTTTTAAAAATGCACCGACGATGTCTCCAGAAGCCATTGCCAAAGCGCAAGCAGATCGTGAAGCACGTGAAGCTGCCAATGGTCATCCAGGTACGACAGCCGCTGAACACAATATGTCAGCTGAAGAACATGCCAATATGGATAATGCCGAGCACAGCTCAAATGCAGCACATGGCCACTGATCCAGATTCAGTCTATGCATAAAAAAGCGAGGTCAATGCCTCGCTTTTTCGTATTTGAATGGCTGAAAATTAAAGCTTTAAATACATATCAATATGCGGAATTCCACAATCCAGATATTCATCACCTTGAGCTTCAAATCCCAGCGCTTGATAGAAGCCAATGGCGTGCACTTGCGAAGACAGCTTTACCAACTTACGCTGCTCTGCACGCGCATAGTCAATCACGGCCTGCATCAAGCGCTGACCAACACCTAAACCGCGTGCTGTTGTTAGGACTGCAACCCGACCGATACTATTATTTGACAATAAGCGTGCTGTAGCAATCGCCTGATCCTGCTGAAAAACAACGAAATGTATAGCAACCGCATCTTCAGCATCCCACTCATCTTCAGCTGCAATATGCTGTTCTTGAATAAACACCGCTTCACGAATCGCTTTGGCAGGTGCTGCCAAATTCTTCCAGTTGCCGGACACTATTCTCAGTTCTGGATTATTTAGCATTTAGAACCAATTCCCTTCTGATCCCACTGGTCATTAAGCAACAATTCCAGTGAATGTTTCTGGATCCCATACATCTCTTTTAGTGCCTGAATTTGTGCCAGAACCGCCTGATCAGGTTGTTGATAGTCTTTACGTTTTGTCGCCAGAATCATTTTATTTTTACTGGTATGTTCCAGCGCCACAAATTCAAAAACTTTGGTTTCATAACCATAAGCTTTGAGCAGTAAAGCACGAATGGTATCGGTCAACATTTCTGCCTGCTGTCCGGCATGAATACCAAACTGTAACATCGGGCTGAGGACTTTTGGCGCCTGCAACTGCGGACGCAATTCCTTATGACAACACGGTGCACACATGATCATCTGCGCATTCAGGCGAATCCCGCTATGAATCGCAAAATCTGTTGCTACATCACAGGCATGTAAGGCAATCATCACGTCCAGACGTTCTGGCGCATAAGTACGCACATCCCCCTGGAAAAAGTCCAGCTGATCAAAACCAGATTGCTGCGCGACATTCTGGCAGAATTCAACCATTTTCGGATTAAGCTCTACCCCCGTGACATGCGGCGTTTGACCATGTTTTTGCATATAGTCATATAAAGCACAGGTCAGATAGCCTTTACCCGAACCAAAATCCACCACGCGCAGGCCTTCGGCTTGTGGCTTAATCTGCGCCAGGGCACCTGAGAAAATTTCCACAAACTTATTAATCTGCTTCCATTTGCGCGCCATGCTCGGAATAATTTGCGCTTTTTGATCGGTAATCCCGAGATGCTGGAGAAAGATACTGTCCTGATCGACAAAACGTTGTTTAATCCGGTCATGACCTTGTTCAGCAGGCTTCGCCTGATTCATCGCTACTTTATGTTTACTGCGCGTTAACATGGCTTTTTTCTTGTTTTTTTTCAGCTGTAATTCTTCATCGACGGTGATCAGATTGGCCTGTTTGCAACACGCCAGTAGTGAAGTAACCTGGAATAATGCTTCATCTAAAGGATAATTTTTGGTGACATCCTGGGTCTTGTAACGATACAGGCAGCTCAATACGCGCTGTTCATTTAATGGAATGACTCGCAAGGTCATTTTCTCTAAATCCTGCAGTTCACCTTTATACTGGCTTAAGATCAGGCGATCAAATTGATCCCTTTCAACAGCTTGCTGAAAGGTGTCCAAGAATTGCTGTTCCTGATCTGAGAGAGTTGTCAACGTTGACATAGATAAAACCTGAAATGAATTGCGCATCAAGTTTAAATCTTCTTAACCTAAAAGCAAAATTGAATTACTATACAAGTGTATATTTGAAGAAGAATGACAATCATGCAGAATGCTCCACTGGTTCCAGATTATGATCAAAATGAGGAACGAATTAACTATATTAGTCATGGTGTAGGTGCCGGACTGTCCATTGTTGCTGGTATTCTTTTGATTATTAAAGGGTCTTACCTGAGTACTGGACAATGGATTGGACTGTGGGTTTATGCGCTGAGCATGATTCTGTTATTTTCTGCTTCTATGCTCTATCACATGGCCACTGCGGCAGACCGCCGTTATTTTTATAAAAAAGTCGATCATACTGCGATATATTATTTAATCGCCGGAACCTATACCCCTTTCCTGTCAATTGCCATTCCGACCGCCAAAGCCCAGTATTTATTGATTGCGCTGTGGGTGATTGCCCTTCTTGGCACACTTTTCAAGTTCGTTTTCATTCATCGTTTCCAGAAACTTTCTTTGGCGGCTTATCTGGCCATGGGCTGGCTGGCACTGCTGGTCATGGATGATATGCAGCAATATTTAAGTGCTCAATCTTTAACCTTTCTCATCATTGGTGGACTCGCTTATACCGTGGGTGCATTGTTTTACGCTTTAAAAAGAGTAAGATATACCCACGCTATCTGGCACATATTTGTATTGATAGGCGCAGGATCACATTTTCTGTCTATCTATCTTTACGTGATTTAATCATCTCCTTTTTCATTTCAGTGACCCTGAGCGAGTTGAAGCGAGAAGATTGCAGTTGTTTTTTTAAAAAATTACGCCTTTTTTAAAAAGATTACGCTTTTAAAACTAAGTTTTTTTATTTTTAGTAAGTGTAAGGTTTTCCATGGCGTCGTCTAATTCTGCTGCTCAGCCAGCACAAAATTCAAAATTTCGCGTTTTAACAGCAAGCTTGGTAGGCACCACAATCGAGTTCTTCGATTTTTATATTTATGCCACCGCTGCTGTCATTATTTTTCCGTATCTGTTCTTCCCTACCAGTACAGATCCGATGACCGCAACCATTCAGTCTCTTGCGACTTTTGCGATTGCCTTTATTGCCCGTCCGATTGGTGCAGCATTATTTGGTCATTTAGGTGACCGGATCGGACGAAAAGCCACCTTGGTTGCAGCTTTGCTGACTATGGGGATTTCAACCGTTGCGATTGGTCTATTGCCAACTTATGCGCAAATCGGAATTGCTGCGCCACTGTTACTTGCACTGTGCCGTTTAGGTCAGGGCTTGGGTCTGGGTGGTGAATGGTCAGGTGCGGTACTTCTTGCAACTGAAAATGCCCCGGAAGGCAAACGTGCCTGGTATGGCATGTTCCCGCAACTGGGTGCTCCGATCGGCTTTATTCTGGCAACAGGTTCTTTCCTGACGCTTGGCGCTTTCATGTCTGAAGCTGACTTTATGGCTTGGGGCTGGCGTATTCCGTTTATCTCAAGTGCCTTGTTGGTAATTGTCGGTTTATGGATCCGTTTAAAACTGCATGAAACGCCTGCTTTCCAGAAAGTGCTGGATAAACAAAAAGAAGTAAATGTTCCTTTTGTTCAAGTGTTCAAAAAGCACTCTCGCATGCTGGTTCTGGGTACGATTGCTGCAATCTGTACATTTGTTGTGTTCTACCTTACTACGGTATTTGCATTGCAATGGGGAACCAAACAACTCGGTTATTCCCGTGAAGAATTCCTGCAATTGCAGTTAGTTGCAACCCTGTGTTTTGCTGCATTCATCCCGCTTTCAGCAGTATTGGCAGAGAAATTTGGCCGTAAGACTACTTCCATTGCGGTATGTGTCATTTCTGCGATCTTCGGTATCTTCTTTGCAGATATGCTTGAATCTGGCAGCACCTTGGTGGTGTTCCTGTTCTTGTGTATTGGTCTGGCGATTATGGGCTTAACTTATGGGCCAATCGGTACTGTATTGTCTGAAATCTTCCCGACTTCAGTACGTTACACGGGTTCTGCATTGACCTTTAACTTGGCAGGCATTTTCGGCGCATCATTTGCACCGTTAATCGCAACCAAGCTGGCAACCGCCTATGGTTTGTCTGCAGTCGGTTATTACCTGACCGCAGCATCTATCCTGTCGCTTGTCGCGTTTTTACTGATTCGTGAAACCAAAAATGATGATGTAAACAATCAGATCTAAGATTTTAGATTGATTCAAAAGCCAGCACTCGATGCTGGCTTTTTTATGATTTCACAACAAAATTCGGCTACTTATCTTGTTAAATTTGCTCAACAATCAAATGAACTCAATTCAAAAAATGAGGCAAGGCCATGCAGGATCTTATCGAATACCTCTCGCAGGAGCAGTTGGTCAATATCATTATTTTGCTGGAAGATGATAAAAAATTAGAAGCTGTTCGCTATATCACCGAGAATACACCCTTGGATGAAGCTCAGGCGCTGCAAGTGATTGATGAAATTGTGCAGGAACATGATGTGGTCATGAAGCATGAGAGTACAGGTCCACGCTTTAGTGATGATGCCGGTGATATTGACCTGGTGACACCGCCACTGGAAATCCCCACCCATCCTAGCTTGAGTACACCGACAGAAGCTGAAATCACTGCGCAACAATTACGTGAAAATGTGCCAACCCGAAAAATCGAAAAGAAAATCTGGATGATGGCGGCCGTCGCGGTGGTGTTATTGATTCTGGTCTGGATCATCAGTTAACGCGGTACAGCACGTCGACTGAATTTAAATCAGTTCAATAATATCAATGGTAGGCGGCACCCGGAAACGGAAAGGCACGCCGACCAAGCCGGTACCGACAGTAACGAACACATCTGCATGTTCATGGCGGTACATGCCCTTTTTATGTCCCAAAATTGAAACCTTTTTCATGACGTAATTAGTTAGCCAAGGCAGCTCTACCTGTCCGCCATGAGTATGCCCAGACAGCATCAGAGGACGCGTTGGCAGTTTGGGAATCATATCGACCGTATCCGGGTTATGCGAAAGAATGACCCAAGGCTTGTCCTGAGGCAAGTCTGGCAAACTGCGCATGTCGGCTTTACCAGCCCAGAGATCACCCACGCCCAAAAGTCGGAATTCATCAAATTCGACAATTTGACCTTCAATATCCATAACCTGATTGACTTGCAATGCATAGTGCAATAATTCTCGAATTGGTGGTCCGGGATATTGCTCATCGTGATTACCATTGACCGAATAAACAGGAGCGTGAATCTCTTTTAAAATGGCCAGTTCCTGTGCCAGTTTATTTTCTGGCTCATAAGTCCAGTCGCCAGCAACCACCACCAAATCAGGTTGAATATGATTTAATTTGTGTACAATTTGTCGCAACTGCCGCTCATGACCTGAAAAAAGACCAATATGCAAATCTGCAATCAGGGCGATTTTCACCGGCTGCTTTAAACGTTTATCTGCATTAATCTGATATTGTGTCGTTTTCACTTGAATTAAATGCGGCTCGATAAAGCGTGCATAAGTCAAAACCCCACTAAGCAAAAATACAAAAATGGCTTCATGCAGTGAATAATAACCCGTCCATCCAGCATAAATACTGAAGAAAACCAAAGGGATTAATAAATAGGCAAGATAAAAAGCCAGCAAATGACCAAAAGCTTTAAAGGGATGAATGGTTTCGGTACGTGATTGGCTCGACCATGCCTGAGCCACAGCCCAGATGGCTAAAATCGCCATTCCCAGATAAAAATAAAACAGTACGGAATTCGAATCCCACATAAATTGGCCTTATTCAGTCGAGCAGCAGATTACTGGCTTTATATTTATCTTTTCATAGCTGGCAATTATACTCAATTCTAATTTTTCATTCTTCGACTTATATGGCCACTGCTCCCCGCGATCAAGTTCATCTTCAATCCTCAAGTTTTATACGTACTCATCGCTATAAAGCCGGCATTTTACTGAGCTGTAGTCTGGTTCTGGGTCTACCTGCGTGTAGCACCTTACCCAAGCAAACCGAACAGCCAAGCCAGATGGCATTTGAAACGGATACATCGCAAACCAGCCTGGCACAAATTGTTGAACCTTTACGTGATCAGAACATCGGGTTGACCGGTTATCGCGTGCTGTATGATCCGCTTGAAGCACTGGCTGCGCGGATTCAGCTGATTAATAAAGCGGAACGCAGTCTGGATCTGCAATATTACATCTGGGATAACGACCGGATCGGTGCCCTCGCCCTGCATGCGATTATTCAGGCAGCGGATCGTGGTGTAAAAGTGCGCCTGTTGATGGATGACAATAATGCCAAGAAAATGGAAGGGATTTATCTGGCCTTAAACCAGCATCAAAATATCGATGTCAAACTGTATAATCCCTATCGCTTTCGTAAATACCGCGCCATGGACATGGTGCTGGATTTAAAGCGCATTAACCGCCGCATGCACAATAAAAGCTTTATTGCCGATAACCAGATTGCCTTGATTGGCGGGCGCAATATGAGTAACCAGTATTATAATGTCAGTGAAAGCTATCAGTTCTCTGATGTCGATGTGATGCTGGTCGGTGCGGCATCGGATGAAATCATTCATTCCTTCGATGAATACTGGAATGATGATTATGCCTATCCGGTGCAAGAGGTTGTGAATCCACGGCATCATGCTTTACGTTTTCCAAGCTTAAAACAACAGCTAGAAACCCATAGTCAGGATCCAGCGACTCAAAATTATCTGGATCTGGCTAATCGTTCCAGAGCCTTTGACCAATGGCTGGAACAAAACATTCAGCTGGATTGGGTTGAAGCCGAAGTAGTCAAAGATCCACCGAGCAAAATCAAGGCCAAAGCCAAAACCGAAGAACATCTCAATTTCCAGTTATTACAGCGTCTGGAAAAACCTGAACAAAGTGTCGATATTGTCTCTGCCTATTTTGTTCCGGAAAAAATTGGTGCAGACCGTTTAAAGAAACTGGCGAATGAGAATATCAAGGTTCGCGTCCTGACCAACTCTTTTAAGGCCAACGACGTTGCCGTGGTGCATGCCTTTTATGCCAAATATCGTCAGGATCTATTGGAAAATGGGGTGCAGCTGTATGAGTTCTTGGCAGCGCCAGAAGCTAATCACCTAAATGCCAATACTGAGGAAATTTCGAAAAAAGCTAAAGTCAGCCTGAAAGGACTGAGCCGTTCCAGCCTGCATGCCAAACTGATGGCACTGGATCAAAAACAGGTGTTTATTGGTTCTTTTAACTTTGATCCGCGTTCAGCCTATTTGAATACTGAAATTGGCGTGTTGCTGAACAGTCCGTCTTTGGCACGTGCAGTACACGACACCATGGACAAAAATTTAAGCAAATATGCGTATAAACTGGTGCTGGATGCGAATCAGAACATTAACTGGAAAATCAAGAAAGCCAATGGTGACGTTCAAACGTTTACCAAAGAACCAAAAATGAAATGGTATCAGAAAGCTGGACTTAAACTGGTGTCGTGGCTGCCTATTGAAGGCTTTATGTAAGTTTGATTCTTTGAACAGCAATCCTAAAAAGTTTCTTATGGAATAATGGCGTCAATTAACGAGTTTAGAAAAAACTCCTTAATTATTTTCAGTGAACAACAGCATCTTTTCATTTTAAATTAAACGATTATAGTCTATATGCTACTTTTGTTTCGGCAAAAGTAGCCAAAACCATTTGTCACCCGCAAAACTCGTCCACTATGATCAACGATCAGATTCATCGCAAAAACAATCATTTTTTAATATCGTCCTGCCTCAGACAGTTGCGGGTGACGTTTCCACGTATCCTCTATAATCCATGTATAAAAAAATTAAAGTCGATCAATTTACAAACTAACTCGGATTATCTTATTGAGGCTTTTTTAATACCCGTGACTGAAGTTCAACCAAACCTGTCTGCATTTTTTCCTGAACCACACGGGTGAGGCTTTCAACCGTATGCCCTTCCGTGGCAATTGCAGGTAAAGCCACTAAATGTGCAATGACTTGCGGCATTTCCAGTACTTTTTTGACATGGGCAGCAAAACTGATGTCATTGACAAACGGCGCAACCATATCCAGTTCACCCTGCTGATTCACATAACAAATCAGACAGATTTGTACAGGACGCTGGGCTTCAATCGCAGCGCCTAAAATCCGGCCGTGCACTTTTTTGATGGCTCGCCCCTCAGAAGTCGTCGCTTCAGGAAAGAACAGCACTGGAATATTCTGTTTGAGAAAACCGGTAATTTGTTCACGGATCCTGACGGAATCTCCTGAACCACGTTTAATAAATAAGGTGCCACCACCCTTGGCCAATTTGCCTAGAATCGGCCAGTTCTCAATTTCTGCTTTCGCCAGAAAAAATACGCGTGCCCCTGAACCCAGAACTGCAATATCGAGCCAGGACACATGGTTACTGACCCATAAGGCGGGTTCACGCGGAATCTCGCCATGCACCTGCACTTCGATATTGAATACTTTGCATAACTGGCGGCAAAAATGTTGCACATAGCGAGTATTGGTCGGGTTATTCGGATTTTTATATAAGCCATGACGAAAAACCAAATAGAACCCCTCACTGATGGTGGCCAATGAGGCGGTAATTTTCCGGCTATACAGAAAAAACTTGGCCAAGCCTTCGATATCTGGAGTCTGGTTTTGTACAGTTGAATTCATAAAAACGTCATTAAATCCTAAGCGAGATACAGGGAATATCCACGAATTAAACTCATTCTATACTGTTCATTCGCAACTTGCATTGATAATAAAAATCGACCAATAGCATCTATATCTTCAATTTTAATTGGATTAAAAAATCATTCAAACTAAAACTATCGAAATATTAGATTGAAAAGGATCGTAGCCATGCCAGATCAAACCCAGCCCGCGAACGACACACCTCAATCATTACAAGTGCTCAAATATATTTTGGGCGGCACTTTCATCTATGCCGTGGTACTGGTAACACTTGCACAACTGTTTATCAGCGTACTCTAAACCAAAGCCGCGCTAATTCAGTATCTGCACAGCCCTTTTTCAACTACACTAAAGTTTTCAAGTGGAGATTGGCCTGAGTGGAATATTTACAACAACATCGAGGGAAAGAGCGCGTCATTCTGGTGAGTGTCAGCGTACAGATGCTGGATGACCTTGATGCTGAAGAGTTTCGTTTGCTGGCACAGTCTGCAGATGCTGAAATTCTGGAACATATTCATGCTCAGCGGGTCAAACCTGACGCCAAATTTTTTATCGGCTCCGGCAAGGCAGAAGAAATTGCTGAACGTGTTGAAGAACTGGAGGCCAATCTGGTCCTTTTTGACCATGCCCTGACCCCGGCCCAAGCCCGAAATCTGGAACAGGTGATCAAATGCCGCGTGGTCGATCGTACTGAACTGATTCTGGATATTTTTGCCCAGCGTGCCCGTACCTATGAAGGTAAGCTGCAAGTCGAACTGGCACAGTTACAACATTTATCTTCACGTTTAATTCGTAGTCGTGGCAATCTCGACAGCCAGAAAGGCGGGATCGGTTTACGTGGTCCGGGTGAAACCCTGCTGGAAACTGACCGCCGTTTGCTGCGTATCCGTATGGGACAGCTCAAGGCACGTATTGATAAAGTCCGCCAGACCCGGATGCAAGGCCGTGTTGCCCGTCAAAAAGCGGCTGTGCCGACGGTATCTTTGGTGGGTTATACCAATGCTGGTAAGTCTACCCTGTTTAATTTACTCGCCAACAGCGATGTCTATGCAGCCGATCAGCTGTTTGCCACTTTGGACCCAACCTTACGGCGTCTGGAATGGGATGGAATCGGCAATCTGGTACTGGCCGATACGGTAGGTTTTGTCCGTAATCTTTCCCATTCACTGGTAGAATCCTTTAAGGCAACGCTGGAAGAAACCGTTGAAGCCACACTGTTACTGCATGTGATTGATTCAAGTAGCCCAGAGATGCTGGAACAGATTGAAGCCGTTGACAAAGTGCTGAAAGAAATTGGGGCCGATGTTCCCATCCTTCAGGTCTACAATAAAATTGACTGTAGCGGTGAAGAAGCCAAAATTATTTATCGACGCCCGGGCGAACCGGAACGGGTCTATGTCTCGGCACATAGTGGCGAAGGTATCGACCTGCTGCGTAAAGCGGTACATGAGTCCTTGATGGGGCAACTACAGTCCTTCGATTTAATCCTGAAACCTGCCTACGGCAAGCTGCGTAACCAGCTCTATGGTCTGAATGTGATTCAGTCTGAACATTATGATGATGAAGGCCAACTGCATCTGCACATTCGAATTGCGCCACAAAAACTGGAACAATTGATTAAACAGGCGCATTTACCCTTGGATGAAATTCTAGGCAAACAGGCGCAGCAATTTCAACGTCCACTGGAAGCGTTTGAAATCCAGTCAAAGATCGAGTAAAACTTGATAAGTAAACTTATTAATATTAATGATCATAGCAATGAACTGGATAAAACGAATAGATTGGCCGGCATGGATCGGCACCCTGTTACTGATTATTGTCTTTCGGGAAGCTTCGGTCTGGTTAATGACCCAACTGAATCATCCTGAATTAGGCAATCTGGTCGGGTTATTGAGTCTTTTAATTGCGCTGTTTACCTGGCGCTACTTTGGCAAACTCCCCGCTCGCCTCGTGGATACCAATAACAAACTGATGAAGGAAAGCGCCTTTGCTTTCCTGCCTGTCAGTGCAGGTGCACTGATGATGCTGGTACATATGGGCCAGAAAATTCCGGCCTTTCTGTTCATCATGTTTTTCAGCACTCTGATTCCTTTATGGATTTACGCCAAAATGGCCAAGCGCTGGTTATAGGAGTTCCGCATGTTATCTATTTTGTATGGCTTTGCGGTTACGCTCAGCGCCTATCTGATTGCCAAACCCTGTAACCGGTTCATACCGCAAATTCCCGTCATCGTGTTCAGCATGTTCTTTGTACTGGCGATTTTATTTGCGCTCGGCATTCCCTATGAAAATTATATGGATGAAGTTAATCCTCTCTTCAACCATTTACTCGGCTATGTGACCGTCGCCCTGGCTATCCCTCTGGCCGCGATGCGCTACGATGACTTGCCGCTCAAAGCCATTATCGGCATTTTGGTTTTTGCCAGTATCAGTGCTGTCGCCTTACCGATGGGACTGGCTTATCTGCTGCATATGTCCTCTGCAGACATTATGGCGTTTGCTACCCGTGCCGTGACTACTCCAATTGCGATTAATATTGCCACCCTGCTGGATGCACCCATCAGCATGGTCATTCTGATCGTGATTCTTTCTGGTGTGATTGGTGCAGCTTTTTCTCCATTTATTCTGAGACATATCAATGATGAGCGCGCTTCCGGACTGGCTTTAGGACTGGCCGCACATGCTATTGGTACAGCTCAGGCCTGGCAACGCGGCAGTGTTGCAGGTCGTTATGCTGCTTTTGGCATGGCGGTAAATGCGGTCTTTACCGCAATCTGGTTGCCAACTTTTATACTTTATTTGCAAAAAATGTGACTAGTGAATCAAATTATTCATTTGTTTTGTGTGGTAATCGTTCTTACTATAGAGTAAGAACACTAATCCAACCTAGGAACAGATATATGAATAAGGTTCAATTTTTTTCAACTTTACTTTTAGCCTCTTTCAGCCATCTGGCTTTGGCCTCTGACCTTTCAGGGACATGTAGAAATATTGACGACAAAACTGGTTCACCTAAAGCATTCCTCGAAATTCGTGAAACGGCTTCAGGCGTCTATGCTGCCAAGATCACAAAAATCACCCCTCGTCCTGGATATACACCGAAAGAAAACTGTGTGTCCTGTCCTGCACCTTATACCAATAAACCTATTCTCGGTCTGGATGTGCTCACTGGCTTAAAGCACGTCGGCAATAACAGTTTTGCTCAAGGCAAGCTGCTTGATCCATTATCAGGGAATCTTTATAACACCAAGGCAAAATTAAGTGCCAATGGGAAACGTCTTATTCTACGTGGTTATATCGGGGTATCAGCGCTTGGCCGTAGTCAAACCTGGATTAAGCAGGATTAATTCCTACTTAATTAAAAAAATGTGATGGAGTTATGCTTTAGTAGATAGAAGCTTGCATTTTAATGCATTAAGTTGTATGAATATTAAACATATGCTTTTTTCATGCAATATAGATTATGAAAGTGTATTAACGTAGTTTGCATCATCGTTCACCACATGGAATTAGGTGAATGTTCATAAAAAAATAAGGATAAGGATATCGCATGTATAAAATCGCAATTTTAACTGTTTTTTCAGCTTCTTTATTCACAGGCTCTATGGCTTTTGCTCAGGAGTTATCTGGTCTCTGGCAACAGATTGATGATAAAACTGGTTCACCTAAAGCATTGATTGAAATGAAAACTCAGGCTGATGGCTCGTATACCGGAACGATTACTAAAGTCACACCTCGCCCAGGTTATACACCACGAGAAAAATGTGTCAAATGTCCATCACCTTATACCGATAAACCGATTTTGGGATTAGACGTTATTAAAGGACTGAAACCCACCACCAAAAATAACTATGCACATGGCCGGGTACTCGATCCACTCACCGGCAAAATTTATGATTTAAAAGGGCGGATTTCTGCCAATGGGAAACGACTGACTTTACGTGGATATATCGGGATATCTGCAATTGGTCGCACACAAACCTGGATTCGCCAGGATTAATAAAAACAGCACTTTTGTGTTGGGGATATTTTATTCATCTATAAAAAAGGGATAAATATAATGAAACAAACTAAATTAGGATTAATGTTCATCGCTGCACTGATGACTGGAACTGCTTATGCACAGGATCTGACTGGCATCTGGCAGCAAATTGATGATAAAACCGGCTCACCAAAAGCGATTATTGAAATTCGTCAAAATGATAATGGGACTTTTGCCGGAAAAATCATCAAAGTGACTCCACGTCCAGGCTATACCCCACAAAAGACCTGCAATAAATGTCCCGCGCCTTATACCAATCAACCGATCCTGGGCATGGATGTATTGACTGGCTTAAAACATGTGGAAGGCACCAATAATTATGAAAAAGGTAAAGTGATTGATCCATTGGCAGGTAAAGTTTATGATGCTCGAGTGCGTCTAAATGCCAATGGTAAACGTTTAACCTTGCGTGGTTATGTCGGTGTGTCCGCTTTAGGCCGTAGCCAGACCTGGATTCGCCAAGATTAGTACCTAATTCTCATTATTCAAAAAAGCTGCCAAATTGGCAGCTTTTTTTTAGTGTATCAACTCTATAGTATTCAGATAAGTGTTGACTATTTTAGTAAGATTTCTAACATGAGCGGGCGATGATAAAAATTCTTTGGAATGACTCTCTATGTTTAAAAAAATATTACTTGCCGCGCTTACAGCAGGATGCATGACCAGTCTTTGGGCAGACGATATTACTGGAACTTGGCAACAAATTGATGATAAAACGGGGGCGGCTAAAGCGATTATCGTCATTAGCAAAGAAGCAAATAATACCTATTCAGGCAAAATTGTAAAAATCACGCCTCGCCCAGACTATAATCCACGTGAAAAATGCAATAACTGCCCTGCACCTTATACCAATCAGCCTATTTTAGGCATGACCATTTTAAAAGGCCTAAAACTGGTTGAAGGCACCAAGAACTATGATAAAGGTCGTATTATCGATCCATTGGCAGGTAAAATTTATGATGCAAAAATGCGTTTAAACAATACCGGTAAACGTTTAACCTTACGTGCCAGCATAGGCGTTTCAGTTCTAGGCCGTAACCAGACCTGGATTCGAGCAGACTAAATTTTAAAACTAAAAAAGCCACGTAATCACGTGGCTTTTTTAATAGCTTTACTTACATCACCGGATTATCCACTGCAAACATCTGCTGATCTTCTAGGCGGAATGCCATGAGTTGATTACCCCAGACACAACCGCCATCTACATTCTGAATCTTGTTCGAAATGGTTTTACCGTTCAAGGCGGCCCAGTGACCAAACAGGATCTGATGAGTTTGTGCGGCCTGTGATTCAAACTCAAACCAAGGTTTAAATCCTTCCGGCATCGGATCATCCAGCGCATCTTTAAAGCTGTATTCCAGACGTCCCTCAGCGTCAGTTAAACGCATTCGGGTGAGGTAGTTCACGATACAGCGAATACGTTCATGGCCTTGTAGCTGATCCGACCAAAGTGCGGGTTCTTTCCCGAACATTTCTTTCAGAAAATCATCCAGCACCTCGAAGTCATCATGAGCAATGACCGCTTCGACTTCTTGTGCCAATTGAGCAGTTTTTTCTGCACTCCAGATATTCGGAATCCCAGCATGCGTCAGGATAGTCTGCTCATTTGGAAATAGACACATTGGCTGTTTGCGCAGCCAGTCAATCAAGTCATCACTGTCGATCGCATCAATCACATCACGAACATTGTCTTTTTCTTTCACCGGTTTGATGCCGCGCGCATAAGCCAGCAAAGTCAAATCATGATTTCCCAAGACCGTCGCAGCCGCACCTTGTTCAGCTAACTTTTTGATAAACCGCAATGCTGCAATTGAGTTTTCACCACGTGCAACCAAATCTCCGGCAAACCAGATAAAATCCCGATCTGCATCAAACTTGATTTCTTTAAGCAAAGCTTTCAAAGCCTCAAAACAGCCTTGAACATCACCAATCACATAATTATATCGAGCAGTACGGTTCATCGTAATTTAAGCCACCATTTGATCTGAAAGTGCAACAAACTGTTCAAGGGTCAGGGTTTCTGGACGCGCCATCGGGTCAACACCCGCTTTTTCAAAACCCTCTTCGACCAACATACCCTTCAAGCTGTTACGCAAGGTTTTACGACGCTGGGTAAAGACATGAGATACCAGACGTGCCAGCGCTTTTTCATTCTTCGCCACAATCGGTTTAACTTTATAAGGCTCTAAACGGAATACCGCAGAAGTTACTTTTGGAGGCGGATTAAAAGATCCAGGTGGCACTTCGAACAAGAAAGTCGGTTTACAGAAATATTGAATCATCACCGACAGACGGCCATATTCTTTGGTATTGGGTGATGCGGTAATGCGGTCTACCACTTCTTTTTGCAGCATGAAATGCATGTCTTGCACTTTGTCACCAAATTCCAAGAGATGGAATAACAGTGGCGTTGAAATATTATAGGGCAAGTTACCGACCACACGTAATGGACGATCTTCCTGGAACAACTGAGAATAATCGTATCTCAAGGCATCGGCTTCAATAATGGTTAAACGTTCCGGATGCGGCACACGACCCGGCAGGCCAGCAGCCAGATCACGATCCAGCTCAAGTACGGTTAAGGCATCACATTCACCAATTAAAGGTGAAGTCAAAGCGGCCAGACCCGGGCCAATTTCCAGAATGTTCTGACCTGGACGCGGATTGACTGAGCGTACAATTTTGGCAATGACACGCTGGTCATGTAAAAAGTTTTGACCAAATCTTTTTCGAGCCTGATGCCCTTCATCTTTTGGGTTTAAGGCATTAATTTGATACATAAAAACATTTCCAACGTGAGTGATGAACAATAATCAGTGGCGCGCCAGATCGAGGGCTAAATCGACAGCAACGTGCAGGCTGGAACTTTTCGCAAGTCCCGTCCCCGCAAGGGAGAGTGCTGTGCCATGATCAACAGAAGTTCGAATAAACGGTAAGCCGAGGGTAATATTAATGGCTTCACCAAAGCCCTGTGATTTTAACACAGGTAAGCCCTGATCGTGATACATCGCCAGAACAGCATCAGCATCTTTTAGGTTTTCTGGAGTAAATAAAGTATCAGCAGGTAGGCTTAAACTCATGTTGATACCTTGGGCACGATAGCTTTCGAGTACCGGATTGATCACTTCAATTTCTTCCATCCCCAAATAACCGCCCTCCCCGGCATGCGGATTTAAACCGCAAACCAGTATATTCGGCTGTTCAATCTTGAATTTGGATTTCAGGTCGTGAATCAGAATATCAATCACCTGATGCAAGCGTTCAGGCGTAATCGCATCTGCCACGGCACGAAGCGGAAGATGGGTAGTGGCCAAAGCCACGCGTAAAGTTTTGGTGGCCAGCATCATGACTACACGTGGAACACCAGCAAATTCCTGGTAATACTCGGTATGACCACTAAAAGAAATGCCCGCTTCATTTATCACGGACTTTTGTACAGGCGCAGTCGCGACGCCGACACTTTTTCCTGACATGGCATAGTCTGCGGATCGACGCAGTTGCTCCAGTACATAAGCCGCATTGTTCGGATTCAGCTCACCCAATACGACGTCTTGCTGCACGGGAACATGCTCTACAAATAGCTGACCGATGCCTGAAGATGACTCCTGTCCTTGATATTCAATCAGCTCAACCGATAATTTGAGTACCTGAGCACGTTGCTCGAGCATATGAATATCCGCCAATACCACAATTGGGCGCTCATCAACACGATCTGCAAGACTCAGGCAAATATCAGGACCAATTCCGGCAGGTTCCCCACTGGTGACATATAAAGGCAGCATCATCTTCTCAATTTGGCAAAGCTGAGAAATATTATAACCCGATCACGCCTACGCTGTAGTAATCATTGCAAAGAGTACTTATAAATCAATATTTTGATACGATTGAAACTATGGTTACAAATATAGTTGCAGTTTTTGTAGCATATAAAGGCTTAGGTCTTTCTTTCACCAGGGAGATTAGATAAAATACAGCGCTTGAAATTTTAATTTTCATTTGTGATTCTTCACGTATTCGTTTAGAATCGCGTCTCCTTTAGTTTGGACAGATTCCATAGTCCAAACCAACTATAATAGGTAGTGGTTTAATGAAAACTCTCAGCGCTAAGCCAGCTGAAGTTCAACACGACTGGTACGTTGTTGATGCTTCTGGCAAAACTTTAGGTCGCCTTGCGACTGAAATCGCTCGTCGTTTACGCGGTAAGCATAAAACTTCTTATACTCCTCACGTTGACACTGGCGACTACATCGTTGTTATCAATGCTGAAGAAATCACTGTGACTGGTAAAAAGTCACAAGATAAGAAATACTATCGCCACACTGGTTTCCCTGGTGGTATCCGTGAGACTAACTTTGAAAAGTTAATCGCTCACAAACCAGAAGCAGTTCTAGAAAAAGCTGTTAAAGGTATGTTACCTAAAGGTCCTCTTGGTTATGCAATGATCAAGAAAATGAAAGTGTATGCAGGTACTGAGCATCCACACGCTGCTCAACAGCCACAAGTTTTGGACATCTAAGGGATAACAGCACATGGCTACTAATTATGGTACAGGTCGCCGTAAGACCGCAACTGCACGTGTTTTCCTATCAGCTGGTACTGGTAAACTCGTAATTAACAACCGTACTCTTGAACAGTATTTCGGTCGTGAAACTGCTCGTATGGTTGTTAACCAACCACTTGAGCTTCTTGAAGCTACTGACAAATATGACCTTTACATCACTGTTGCTGGTGGTGGTATTGGTGGTCAAGCAGGCGCTATCCGTCACGGTATTACTCGTGCATTGATCGCTTCTGACGAAACTTTAAAACCTGCTCTTCGTCAAGCTGGTTTCGTTACTCGTGATGCTCGTGAAGTTGAACGTAAGAAACTTGGTTTACGTAAAGCTCGTAAACGTCCTCAATTCTCTAAACGTTAATTCGTTTACCGAATCGGACAAAAAACCCTGGATTTTCCAGGGTTTTTTATGGTAGTTAATTGGTAATTTAGACCTTTTTCCTTGTTATTGTTCATGCACATCCTTACCCCACACCCCTTCATGACACCAGAATGACTTCATCAAATAATAATTTGCGATCCCAATACAGATAAACAGCAAAATGACAGGAAGCTTGATCAGCATCTTATTTTCCTCCAGTTGTTTTTCTTATAATCTACCTCGGCTCAAGCCGATTGATCTTTGATGCTTGGTGCTTTTTAGGTTGAATTTTAGTATCCTAGTCTATTCATTAGAAGCTCATCAGGATTTATGTCAGTCGAAAGCGCGCCTCTTCAAGGAATCACTCTCTATAGTCATGCCGATGACTTTCGTTCCCATTGGATTCGCTATGTGCTTACCGAAAAACAGATTAAATATAACCTGATTTTGGTGGATGCCGATGATGAGGATCTGGCCAGTCTCAATCCTTATAATCAATTGCCGATGCTGATCGAAAATGAACTCAAATTATTTAATACTTCAATTATCTCTGAATATGTAGATGATCGTTATCGTCAGAACAAACTGTATGCCGATGCTCCGATGCCCCGGGCAGAGCAACGACAATACATCTGGCGCTTTGAAAATGACTGGCTGAAGCTGGCTGATATCATGTTACGCCATCCTGATACGCTGGATAAGAAAGCCAAAGCTCAGGCACAAAAACAGTTACAGGATATCCTGATTTCATTGATGCCACTATTCCAACATTTTCCCTATTTTATGTCTGAACAATTTAGTATCCTGGATTGTATGCTGGCACCAATTTTTATCCGTCTGAAACAGATGGGCGTAGAATTACCACAGCAGCAATGCCGTCCGTTTTATTTATATTGCCAACGAATTTTTAGTCGTCCTGCCTTTGTAAAATCCATGACATTGCAGGAAAAGAACCGTTATTCAGTGCAACTCAAACATCCATAGAGAAACATCATGTCCGAACAAGAATTCAACCTTAGCCCTACCCGTCCCTATATGGCACGTGCAATCTATGAGTGGGTTTGCGATAACAATATGACGCCTTACCTGCTGGTGGATGCCACACGCCCAAATACCATGGTTCCTGAGCAGTTTATTAAAGATGGACAGATTGTTCTGAATATTGTGCCACATGCCGTGCATGCGCTGCATATGAGCAATGATGCCATTAGCTTCTCGGCTCGCTTTGGTGGCGTTTCTCGTGATATTTATGTGCCTATGGCAGCAGTACTCGGCATTTATGCACGTGAAAATAGTCAAGGTTTATTCTTTGATCCAGGTGAATATGAGCATACACAAAATGATGAAGATGCTTTAAAATCAAGCACTGAAGAACAAACTGAACAACCAAAGAAAAAACCGACTTTAAGACTATTAGATTAAAAATAATGGAGCAAGTGAATGGCTTTTGATTTAGTACAATATTTTGTTGAACAGATAGAGACTCAAAAGCCTGAGCTTCTAAAAGAATATACAAAAGAAGAAAGACGAAAATATATATCAGAAATCAATGCCTTAACTTTAGGAAAACTTATTACTGAATGGCGTCATAACCCACAAAAAATTTATAATGAAATCAATCATCCTGATGAATTATATATCCTGGAAATCGTGCGTCATCTCGCTACCAGTCCGGAAAATCAATCTACTCTGGATCGAGCCCAGCTTGAGCACAGCACTTCAGAAATTTTTCATTTACAGCTTATTGAATTAAAACAACTGCATGATACCGGCAACCATAATATCCATAGCATTCAGGAATTACTGACCGGGCAAATTGAACATTTATCTGGTCAAGCAGATGATTGGGTTTGGACAACAAACAAGCTAACAGAACTCAAAGGCTCTAAACCAATTGTGCAAGAAGAGCTATCATTGGAAGCATCAATGAAGGAGTTTAATCAAATGGTAAGCCAGAATCAGCAGCATCAAGATGTCGAAGAAGTCATTGTTATCAATACCCCAACATGGGCAAAGATTGTTGAACCCATCGTGGCGATTGTCATTCTTTGGGTATTAATCGCAGCCGTAATGCGCGTGTTTGGCTAAAATAGTCTGCAATAAAAAACCAGCGATTCGCTGGTTTTTTATTTTGTAAGGTTTATAAGATCAGCTTGTAAACTCTTATAGCGCTAGTTTTACAGAGATCCCAATAGGTCAAACAAATTAACAGGAATTCTCTGTCTCAGAAGAATCTGATCAACTTTGAGATATAGATATGTTAAATATCTTATCTAAAATTCCACGCACAAAAAAATCCCCCTCTGCCTTGGCGGAGGGGGATTTTGGAATAATGAGCTGGCGATGACTTACTCTCACATGGGTAACCCCACACTACCATCAGCGCTAAGAGGTTTCACTTCTGAGTTCGGGAAGGGATCAGGTGGTTCACTCTTGCTATG
Organism: Acinetobacter sp. CIP 64.7; assembly: GCF_000369745.1. Taxonomy (GTDB): domain Bacteria; phylum Pseudomonadota; class Gammaproteobacteria; order Pseudomonadales; family Moraxellaceae; genus Acinetobacter; species Acinetobacter fasciculus. Next base: position 800,139 of record NZ_KB850178.1, read on the forward strand.
GTCGCCAGCACAACTGTTTATGGACTTGTTCGGGTCTTATTTAACTGCTGTTGCAGTGTTTGCCGTACTTCGTACCAAATGAGTTATTAACAGAGATACTTGAGTTAAATTAGGTTGTTCATTTTATCTAGCTTTTCAACTAAATCAAGTTTGATCGTTTGATTTCGAATCAATTGAGCTTCACTTCTTTCGAAGTTCGTACAACAACTGTTTGGGTGTTGTATAGTCAAGCCTCACGAGCAATTAGTATTGGTCAGCTTCACATATCACTATGCTTCCACATCCAACCTATCAACGTCGTAGTCTTCAACGGCTCTTTAGGAGACATAAAGTCTCGGGGAAATCTTATCTTGAGGTAGGCTTCCCGCTTAGATGCTTTCAGCGGTTATCCCTTCCGAACATAGCTACCCGGCGATGCCACTGGCGTGACAACCGGTACACCAGAGGTTCGTCCACTCTGGTCCTCTCGTACTAGGAGCAGATCCTCTCAAATTTCCAACGCCCACGGTAGATAGGGACCGAACTGTCTCACGACGTTCTAAACCCAGCTCGCGTACCTCTTTAAATGGCGAACAGCCATACCCTTGGGACCTGCTTCAGCCCCAGGATGAGATGAGCCGACATCGAGGTGCCAAACACCGCCGTCGATATGAACTCTTGGGCGGTATCAGCCTGTTATCCCCAGAGTACCTTTTATCCGTTGAGCGATGGCCCTTCCATACAGAACCACCGGATCACTAAGACCTACTTTCGTACCTGCTCGACTTGTGGGTCTCGCAGTTAAGCGCGCTTTTGCCTTTATACTCTACGCGTGATTTCCGACCACGCTGAGCGCACCTTCGTACTCCTCCGTTACTCTTTAGGAGGAGACCGCCCCAGTCAAACTACCCACCAGACATGGTCCTCGTCCCGGATAACGGGACAGAGTTAGAACCTCAATATTACCAGGGTGGTATTTCAAGGACGGCTCCATCGCAACTAGCGTCGCGACTTCAAAGCCTCCCACCTATCCTACACAAGTAAGATCAAAGTTCAATGTCAAGCTGCAGTAAAGGTTCACGGGGTCTTTCCGTCTAGCCGCGGGTACACCGCATCTTCACGGCGAATTCGATTTCACTGAGTCTCTGCTGGAGACAGCGCCCCCATCATTATGCCATTCGTGCAGGTCGGAACTTACCCGACAAGGAATTTCGCTACCTTAGGACCGTTATAGTTACGGCCGCCGTTTACTGGGGCTTCGATCAAGAGCTTCGCTTACGCTAACCCCATCAATTAACCTTCCAGCACCGGGCAGGCATCACACCCTATACGTCCACTTTCGTGTTTGCAGAGTGCTATGTTTTTAATAAACAGTTGCAGGGGCCTGGTTTCTGAGGCTGTCG
>NZ_KB850178.1:805285-821497 GCF_000369745.1 Acinetobacter sp. CIP 64.7
CGAGTAATTTCTACCATCAATCAATGAAAATAATTTCGATCAATCAACCAGTAAAAATCCACACAAGTTGTTCTTCATAATCTCTTAATGATCTTCTTGCTGATTCGTCACCAGCAAGCTAGGTCGGCTATATTACTCTCTATCTCTAGAAAGTCAACCAGTAATGAAAACTATTTTTAAACTTTCTTTCTAAAACCGAACTCAATTAAACTCAACTAAGTCACTGTTTTATCAGAAGTTTTAATCTTCATCACCGCCGATGGATGTGCATTCTACAGGATTCCCAACCCAATACAACCCCTATTCTTAAATAATTCAGCAAAAATATCACGACTGTTTATTTATTCTACAAAAAATACAGGTTTTTCTATTTTTCACTCAAAATTTATTCAATTATTGATGTTTTAAAGTAGTTTATTTACTTATCAATGGGTATTTCTAGTTAATTTAATTGCTATATCTATCTAAAAATTTTTTATTGTCTTTATTTCAGATCAAACACAACAGATGAGTTAATAAAATAGATTTACTATGGAATCCCTTACCCATTTTAAAAATATAATCCTCATCCATCCATTAAAATTCCATTCAACAAGATAATCACTCTATAGATGAACTCTGGTTAAATTGTTGAATGATTAAAATTAAGAGTGAAGCAATGCGAGAAGAAAGCAATCTTCAATGCACAGTTTTATTAGATGAAAAATAATTTAATAGGAATTCGAGCATTCATCATGATAGCCACCGATAACAATTGTATATTTTTTATTCACATTGAATTTCAGGCATAAAAAAACCGCTTAACGCGGTATCTTTTATCTCGACCATCTTGAAGGAGATGGTCGGAGCAGTAGGATTCGAACCTACGACCCCCTGGTCCCAAACCAGGTGCACTACCAGGCTGTGCTATGCTCCGATTTCAACTTTAAAAGTTGGGGTGAATGACGGGATTCGAACCCGCGACAACTGGAATCACAATCCAGGGCTCTACCAACTGAGCTACATCCACCATCATTTTGATTCTTAACATCAAGCGACCAAATGGCGCGCCTGACAGGATTCGAACCTGTGACCATCCGCTTAGAAGGCGGATGCTCTATCCAACTGAGCTACAAGCGCGTTACTGATGCAAACATCATTTGCCTTGAAGAATTGGTCGGAGCAGTAGGATTCGAACCTACGACCCCCTGGTCCCAAACCAGGTGCACTACCAGGCTGTGCTATGCTCCGATTCATCTCAGCTTTCGTATCGAACATCGTTCGGTACGGTGTGCATTCTAGGCGCGACGCCCGGAGACGTCAACACCTATATTTAAAAAAAACCGAAAAAACGCTTCAAGCGTTTATTTATCAATCGCTTCAGACATTTTTTATACAAATTTTAACGTTTTAGTCCGGCACTAAAGTTCAGCATGCGATCTAGAGGCAGTTTAGCTCGTTCAGCAAGTACCGGATCGACATGCACTTCCTGATCTTTATGCTGTAACACATGCAAGATACCATTCAGCTCGTTCATGGCCATCCAAGGACAATGCGCACAAGAACGACAAGTTGCCCCCTCTCCTGCGGTTGGTGCTTCAATCAGAATTTTATCCGGCACTGCCTGCTGCATTTTATAAAAAATACCGCGATCAGTAGCAACGATTAAACGTTGATTCGGCAAAGTCTGTGCTGCTTTAATTAATTGTGAGGTACTACCCACGGCATCGGCAATCTCGACTACAGACATCGGTGATTCAGGATGTACCAGAACCGCAGCATCTGGATAGAGTGCTTTCATATTGGCAATACCGCGTGAACGGAATTCTTCATGTACGATACAAGCACCATCCCAGAGCAACATCTCTGCACCGGTTTTTTTCTGGATATAACGACCCAAATGCTGATCGGGTGCCCAGATGATTTTTTCGCCCAGACCGTCCAGATGTTCGATAATTTCCACTGCACAACTTGAAGTGACGACCCAATCGGCTCGGGCTTTCACAGCCGCTGACGTGTTAGCATAAACCACCACGGTATGATCCGGATGCGCATCGCAAAAAGCGGTAAGCTCATCGACAGGACAACCTAAGTCCAGTGAACAGGTCGCTTCCAAAGTTGGCATCAGCACGGTTTTATTGGGTGAAAGAATTTTAGAGGTTTCGCCCATAAATTTCACACCAGCTACCACAAGCGTTGAAGCTGGATGATCGCGACCAAAACGCGCCATTTCCAGTGAATCGGAAACACAGCCCCCCGTCAGTTCAGCCAGTTCTTGCACTTCAGGATCACAATAATAATGCGCCACCAAAACAGCATCCTGTTTTTCCAGCTCTGCCTTGATCTGTGCAAATTTGTCCAATTTTTCCTGCTGGCTCATTTGATGTTCTTGTGGAACACCTAAACGATCTAAATGCGCCTGCACAATCGATTTAGCTTCATTGGCTATTAATTTGGTCGCATCATTCATAACAACTCTTACTCTACCCTCATGGTTCACTATTCAATGAACCTTTCACCCTACATCCCGGTCATCTCTGGCGAAATGCTATTTTTGACCAGTCATTAAAAATCATTAAGTATAAAAAAGCCCCACAACGGAGGCTTTATAAACAATCTGAATTATGAGCGATAATCTGCATTGATTTTTACGTAGTCATACGACAGGTCACAGGTATAAACCGTATCTTTTGCCTGACCTCGTCCAAGATCAACACGAATCGTCATTTCAGCCTGGGCCATCACACGTGCACCGGCTGCTTCAGTATAGTCTGCTGCCGCACCACCATCTTTGCAGATTTGTACATCATCTAACCAAACCTGAATTTTTGCAACGTCTAAATTTGGCACACCGGCATAACCAATCGCTGCCAGAATACGGCCCCAGTTTGGGTCAGAAGCAAAGATTGCGGTTTTGACCAGCGGTGAATGCGCAATGCTATAGGCAATATCGCAGCACTCTTGAGTATTGCCACCACCTTCTACAGTCACGGTAATGAATTTAGTCGCACCTTCACCATCACGTACAATCAGTTGCGCAAGGCGTTTCATGGTACGTGTCAATACGTCTAGCACCACTGCATAACGTGGATCTTCAGTCGAAGTGATTTCAGCACCACCGGCCTGACCTGTGGCAATAAAAATACACGAGTCATTAGTTGAGGTATCGCCATCAATTGTAATACGGTTAAACGATACATTGACTGTTTCAGTTAATAACTGTTGAACCAGTTCACGGCTGATCGGTGTATCCGTCGCAACATAGCCCAGCATGGTCGCCATATTCGGGCGAATCATGCCTGCACCTTTGGAAATACCGGTCATGGTATAAGTCACACCATCCAGCTCGAACTGTTCTGACGCACCTTTCGGAGTGGTATCTGTGGTCATGATTCCAGTCGCTGCATCGCCCCAGGCATCATCACGCAATGAATCCAGCGCAGGCTGTAAACCTGTAAGCAAACGCTCCATTGGAAGCTGCTCACCAATCACACCAGTCGAGAATGGCAACACTTCAGCAGCCTGTACGCCTGCAAGTTCAGCTAACTTGGCACAGGTGGCTTCTGCATTTGCCATGCCTGTAGGACCTGTTCCTGCATTGGCATTGCCGGTATTGATTACCAGGTAACGTGGATTTCCCGCTTGCAAATGTGCTTTGGATACATGCACAGGTGCTGCACAAAAGGCATTCTGGGTAAACACCCCAGCAACATTGGAGCCTGCAGCCAGTTCAAATATCACCAGGTCACGTCGGTTCTGATAGCGCACATAGGCTTCAGCCGAACCAATTTTAACCCCTTTCACCACATGCATCTGTGGCATAGATACGTCACCAACTGCCATTTTAAAGTCCAATATTGAAGTTTTAGAAAAATACAGCTTAGTTGATCTGCAACAAAAAATCGAGCCAAAGCCTGAGCCAGCCTGAGATTTGTTATGGGTTTTCACAATAAAAAACCAGTCATCAAGACTGGTTTCTACGTTTTTAAAATTAAGATATTTTTAATTTTGTGCAAGTTGTCCAGATTCGCTTAGTAAAGCCTGTTTCGCTTGTTGTTGACTTGCACTAGAAAGTGCAGGATTAGTAGCAACAATACGGTCTGCATTTGCCGCATTAGCAGCTGCAATCGCAGCGGTCTGCAATACAATCGGACGGTTCTGGTTGGCAAAGGTATAACGGATGCCGGTACGTGGGCTTGCTACAGTCACTTGCGCATCGGTACGTTGTACTTGAGCAGTGTTAGTACCTACCGCTTGCTGAACTTTATCAATTGTTGTGGTCGCTGCAGTTTGTGCAAAACTTAAGGCAGGTATTGCCAAAGCGGCAATCATGAGCGTTTTTAATACTTTTTTCATTCAGGTTATTCCACTTTGAGGTGTTGAATGAGCCATTAAATAGCATTTAATTCCTAAGACTGCAAACAGTATTCAATTTCTGAAAAATCTTCATACATAAAAAAATCAGAGCCATGTGGCTCTGATTTTTTTTAACACTGTTTAGATCTTGCCATGACACTGTTTGTATTTCAGGCCTGAACCACATGGACAAGGTGCATTACGACTTGCCGGTGCTTCAAAGACTGGTGCTACAGGATTCGCCTGAACATTTTGCTCGGTCGTCACCTCATGTTCACCTGCCAGCAAGCCGTCAAACTCTTCATGAGATAACTGCAAACGCATTGCCTCAGCCTGTGCCTGCTGCTGTGCTTCCATTTCCGCCAGCTCTTCAGGTGTCGGTACGTGGATGCGTGACAGATCTGTCACGACATCGGACTTAATCGTACCCAGCATGTTTACAAACAGGTTATAAGCTTCTTTTTTATATTCCTGCTCTGGATTCTTTTGCGCATAACCACGTAAATGAATACCTTGACGCAAATAATCCATAGCCGCCAGATGCTCTTTCCAATGACGATCCAGAGAATTCAGCATAAAGTGACGTTCAAGCGAAGCTGCAGATTCTTCACCCATTTGTTCACGACGTGAACGGTAGCGGTTCAGTACTTCATCGGTAATGCGCACTACCAAAGCTTCTTCATCCAGACGACGGTCCTGTTCCAGCCATTGTCCGATAGGAAGATCCATCGAAAGATCTTCACGCAGCGCCAGTTCCAGACCTTCACTATCCCACTGGTCATGAATCGATTCAGGCGGAATATAGTTGGCGATTACACCCTGCATCACTTCACGGATCATTTCTTCAATATAATCCTGCAGTGAATTTTCTGCCAGAATGTCGTCACGCTGACTATAAATGATCTTACGCTGTTCGTTATTGACGTCATCGTATTTCAGCAAATTCTTACGAATATCGAAGTTACGTGCTTCCACTTTACGCTGCGCATTTTCAATCGAGCGAGACACCATTTTGTGCTCAATCGCTTCATCTTCCTGCAAGCCCATGGCACGCATCATGCCGACTACGCGATCACCGGCAAAAATACGCATCAAGTCATCTTCAAGTGACAGATAGAAACGCGATACACCCGGGTCACCTTGACGACCGGCACGACCACGCAGCTGGTTATCGATACGGCGTGATTCATGACGCTCGGAACCGATAATATGCAAACCGCCTGAATCCAGCACAGCCTGGTGATTAACATCCCATTCTGCTTTCAGACGCGTTTCATCTTCAGGAGTCGGGTTTTCAATTTTAGCCAGCAACGCCTTCCAGTTACCACCCAAGAGAATATCGGTACCACGACCGGCCATGTTGGTGGCAATCGTCACTGCACGCGGCGCACCGGCCTGCGCAATAATATCGGCTTCACGTTCGTGCTGTTTGGCATTCAGTACTTCATGCTGGATCCCTGCCGCTTTTAGCTTATCCGACAGAATCTCAGAAGCTTCAATGGTGGCTGTACCAATCAAAATTGGTGCGACACCAGCTTCATGCACACGCTGAATTTCTTGAATAATCGCGTTATATTTCCCTTCACGATTTAAATAAATTAAATCGTTATGGTCTTGACGAATCATTGGACGGTGGGTCGGAATCAGCACCACATCCAGACCATAAATTTCTTTCATTTCCGCTGCTTCAGTATCAGCAGTACCGGTCATACCGGATAATTTTTTATACAGACGGAAATAGTTCTGGAAGGTTGTGGTTGCCAGAGTCTGGTTTTCCGGCTGGATCTCCAGACCCTCTTTGGCTTCTACGGCTTGATGCAAACCTTCAGACCAGCGACGTCCCGGCATGGTACGACCGGTATTTTCATCGACAATAATCACTTCACCATCGTTGATGATGTATTGCACATTGCGTTGATAGAGATAATGGGCACGGATCGCTGCAGTGACATGATGCAACAGGTTCAGGTTCGACGCTGAATACAAGCTCTCGCCTTCTGCCAGCAAGCCCATTTCAATCAATTCACTTTCAATGGTTTCAAAACCCACTTCAGTAATTTCAACTGAACGCTGTTTTTCATCAATCCAGAAGTGACCGCCATCCGGCACTTTCTCTTCTTTCTGTGCCTGTAATTTTCGTGGAATATTATTGATGGCTGCATAAAGCTGTGAAGAATCTTCACTTTGACCGGAAATAATCAACGGGGTACGTGCTTCATCAATCAGGATCGAATCGACCTCATCGATAATCGCATAGGTCAAACCACGCTGCTTTTTCTCAGCCAGCGAGAACACCATGTTGTCACGCAGGTAGTCAAAGCCAAATTCGTTATTGGTACCGTAAGTAATATCGGCACGATAAGCTTCAGCTTTTTCCATCGGATTTTGCATGGAATAAATAATGCCGATGCTTAAACCCAAAAACTCAAATAATGGACGGTTCAACTCGGCATCACGTTGCGCCAGGTAATCGTTCACGGTAATGACATGCACGCCCTGACCACTGATGGCATTCAGATAACAGGCCAAAGTACCCATCAGGGTTTTACCTTCACCGGTACGCATTTCTGCGATTTTGCCTTCATGCAAGGTAATACCACCGATCAGCTGCACGTCATAATGACGCATGCCCATCACCCGCTTCGCCGCTTCACGACAGACTGCAAATGCTTCAGGCAATAATTTATCGAGGGTTTCACCCTTATTATATCGTTGTTTGAATTCTTCAGTTTTTGCAGATAAGTCTGCATCGCTAAGGGTAGATATCGTCGGCTCGAGCACATTAATCTTGTCTACGATTTTACGCATGCGTTTGAGTTCGCGCTCATTTTTGGTACCGAAGATTCCTCCGATCAGACTTGCCAACATGAATAGACTCTCTAAATCTTGCTTGTCAAATGAATATGTTCTTAGTCGTTATTATGGTGCTAGAAATTTGAACTACAAGGGTTTTGCTGTAAAACCGCTAAAAAAATCTGATCCTTAGTTCTAGCCCTAAGATCTAAGGCAAAGTAATGTAGCAAATTTTCCCTGTGCAACATAGTCAATTAAGTGACTGATTTTTGCGCTTCTGGATAGATGGATATCCTACTTATGCAATTTACTCATAAAGAAAGCAAAAAACACTATTTTTAATCATAAAAAAATTGGTTCATATTAAATCCTATCTCGACACTAAAAGACCAATTGAGGCTAAAAAGATGAGTTTACGTCTAGGCGATACCGCACCGAATTTTGAACAGCAATCCAGTGAAGGCCTGATTAATTTTTATGACTTTCTGGGTGATAGCTGGGGCATTTTATTTTCACACCCTGCCGACTATACACCGGTATGTACGACTGAACTTGGCTATACCGCAAAACTGAAAGATGAGTTTGCAAAACGTGGTGTTAAAGCGATTGCCTTGTCAGTTGATGATGTGGAGTCGCATCATGGCTGGATTAAAGATATTAATGAAACCCAGAACGCCACGGTGAATTTCCCGATCATTGCCGATCAGGATCGTAAAGTTTCCGAGCTATATGACTTTATTCATCCAAATGCCAGTGAAACTCTAACGGTTCGTTCTTTAGTGGTCATTGATCCCAATAAAAAAGTCCGTTTGATTATTACTTATCCTGCATCGACCGGCCGTAATTTCCATGAAATCTTGCGTGTGGTGGATTCACTTCAACTCACCGATAAACATAAAGTGGCCACGCCTGCGAACTGGCAGCATGGTGATGATGTTGTGATTATCCCTTCACTGAAAGATGAGGAAGAAATCAAGCAACGTTTTCCAAAAGGTTATACAGCGGTCACGCCTTACCTGCGCTTAACGCCCCATCCTGAGCAAGGATAAGCAGAGCACTGCTCTGCCCTTGCGCAAGGTGAGAAGCTATGCTTCGAGCAACAAATTAAAAGGACTCCTTTTTAATTTTGCGCAAGACAAGCGAAGCGCGTAGCACAGGATAAGATGGAGCTCGTAGTAAAGAATAAGAGAAACTCTATTTTTCCAGATTTTATGTTTTATCGAATACGACATTGACGTGCCACGGATTCGATTTGTTGATACAGCCTGTCTTCGGATAGGCTTTTTTATATTCAAAATTCCATATCCACTTTAAACTTGAAATAACAAAAACAACATCTATGCTCTGTATGAAAATCTGCATATTTCCAATCCTGATGAGCTGCCTCCTGACAGGTTGTATGACCACGCCGGCCCTGCCTGAACCTCAACGTCCTCAGCATTGGGGACAGCCCATTCATCAGAATCATAATTTTCATCAAATCAGCAATTTTGTCTATCGTAGTGAGCAGCCTTCAACTGAACTCATTCCTTTATTAAAACAGCATAAGATCGATGTGGTTATTAATTTACGTTCACGGGATAAAGACAGCTTTCTTTTGAGCAATGAAAAATTTCAGCTGCATCATGTACCCATACATACCTGGGCAATTGATCGGGAAGATTTATTGAAAATTATGCTACTGATTCAGCAAGCACAACAAAATCATCAAAAGGTGCTCCTGCATTGTTATCACGGCTCAGACCGAACCGGTGCCAGTGTCGCCATGTACCGGATTATTTTTGAACATTGGCCGATTGAGCAGGCACTACAGGAAATGAAACATGGCGGTTATGGCTTTCATGCCATTTGGCGCAATATTGACAATCTATTCACCCCTGAAAATGTAAAATGGATTCGCGAGCAACTCACGAATCCATTTACAGAAACTTTGGTTAATACAAAGAATTAACGCTTATCCAGCGGCACCCAGTCATTCACCCAAGCTGATTTCATATTCAGGCTGGCATCAGACGCAATTTTCTTACGAAGTGCATCTGCAGTCTCACGGTCTTTGGACGGCCCCACCATGATGCGTACACCTTTAGAAGTTGAGCTTTTGGTGACCTTATAACCTTTGGCACGCAGTTTGGCTGCTACAGCATCCGCATTGGCTTCATTCGCTGCCAGTGCCACCTGCACCATCCATTGCTTGTCCTCTTCACCTTCCAGTAACTTACGCGCCTGTTCAGCTTCTGCTTTCTTCTTGGCTTCTTCGGCTGCAGCCTTTTTCTTAGCTTCTTCAGCTTTACGCTTTTCGTCGGCCTTACGTTTTTCTTCGGCTGCTTTACGTTCAGCTTCTTTCTTTTCAGCCGCTTTACGCTCTTCCTCGGTTTTACGTTTTGCTTCAGCCGCCTTACGTTCTGCTTCGGCTTTTTGCTGTTGTTCTAACTTGCGTTTTTCTTCAGCGGCTTTACTTTCAGCAGCTTTACGCTCTGCTTCTTTCTTGGCTGCATCAGTAGAACTATTGGCTTTTTGTTGGTCCAGCTGCTGCTGGGCTAACTTTTTTTCTTGCACCGCTTTTTCTTCAGCCAGACGTTTCTGCTTGGCCTGTTCGTCTTCAACCAGTTCTGGCGGAATATTATCGGAACTTTGCTGTCCCAGGCGGTGTGCATTCAGGGCAGCATATTCTTCAGCCGCTTTACGCGCAGCATCTGCTTCAGCCTGCTGTTGCATCGCTAAAAATTCGGCTGCACGTGCTTCCTGCTCTGCAACCGATTTTTCCCGGTCACGACGTTGCTGTTCAAGTAAACGCTTTTCTGTTTCCACATCGACCGTCAAAGAACCGAGCGAATGATTGCCTGTCTCTTTATTTTCAACTTCCGCAGCCTGTGCCGGATTTTGCTGACGGTCCTGATTGATTTCATCTTGGCCTTTCAGGAGTAATGCTGCCAATAAAACACCACCACCGAGTAAAACAACACCGCCCATCCAGCGCTGTTTGTTATTCATTGACATTCTTCCAAATACTCCCATACCGCTTCTAAGGTATGAAATGATCCACATACCAAAATCAGCTGATTATTATCTGTTTGATCCAGTGCTGATTTAAAAGCTAATTTTACATTGTCAAATTGTTCTACCGCCTCACCGCTTAAAGCATCAGCCAAAACTGTGACCTCTGCCGCACGTGGGACGAATAATGGTGCAATTTTCCACAATTGAACCGTGTCTTTCAATAACTTGACGACAGAATTTATATCTTTATCTGCCAGCATTGAAAATACACAAATGACTTCATTATATTTTTGATTGTAATTTAAATAATCTCGTAATTGTTTCAGCAGAAATTCCACCCCATGCGGGTTATGTCCTGCATCAAAAATCACGGTTTTATTCTGGATTTGACGGATTTCAAAACGTCCCGGCAATTTTGCCGTTTGAATGCCTTGTGCAATTGCCTGCTGGCTGACGTTTAATTCGCTCAGCAGAATGGCGGCCACGGCGGTAGAAATATTATCTAATGCCAGTGAACCTGTAGGGAGTTTTAAGGTCGTACCTGATGAAGCAAAAGCCCAGCTTTGGCCATCTTCAAAGGCTTCATAAAAATAATCCCGGTTGATTGCATACAAGGGTGCTTTACATTCTTGGGCTTTATTTAGAATAGCTTGCGGGATCTGTTGCTGTCCACCAAATACCACGGGAATATCCGGGCGAATAATTCCGGCCTTTTCAAAAGCAATTTTCTCAATGGTGTCACCAAGCCAGTCGGTATGATCCAGACCAATATTGGTAATTACCGCCACATCTGGATTGACCACATTGACCACATCCAGACGGCCGCCTAAACCCACTTCCAGTACCCAGACATCACAGCCTTGATCTTTAAAAATCACAAAAGCAGCCAGTGTCGTGGCTTCAAAGAAAGACAGGCTCAAACCGCATTCGCGACGAGCCTGATCGACCTGAACAAAAGCATCAATCAGCAACTGATCTTCCACTTCAATGCCGCGCAATTTAACACGCTCATTGAAACGGTACACGTGGGGGGATTGATATAGCCCGACCTTGAAGCCTTGCGCATTCAGGATCGCGGCCAGCGTGGTGGTGGTCGAACCCTTACCATTGGTTCCTGCCACCGTCAGCACTTTGGCCTCTGGAGATGTCACGCCCAGCTTTTCAGCCACAGGAATAACCCGTTCCAGACCTAAATCAATACCCGTAACGTGAACATGGCTCCAATAATCGAGCCATGTATTTAAAGAATCTGTTGCTAAGGGTGCTGTGTTCAATGCAAATTCATCAACTTCGTAACGATACGATAAACTGTATCACGTAATGCATGACGGTGAACAATCTGATCGATTACCCCATGATCAAGCAAATATTCCGCGCGCTGGAACGGTTCTTCCAGTTTTTCACGTACAGTCTGTTCGATCACACGTTTACCGGCAAAGCCAATCATCGCTTTCGGTTCAGCAATATGTACATCACCCAGCATTGCCAATGATGCGGTCACACCGCCGTACACTGGATGAGTCAGTACCACGACATAAGGCAGACCTGCTTCTTTTAAACGCTGGATCGCAGCCGAAGTGCGCGCCATTTGCATCAGGGACAACATGCCTTCCTGCATACGTGCACCACCCGAAGCAGCAAAACAGATCAGGGGCTGACGGGTTTCAATCGCACGTTCTGCCGCCTGAACAAAGCGGTCACCGACCACTGTACCCATAGAACCGCCCATGAAGTCGAATTCAAACGCACAGGCAATCATCGGTACGCCTTTCAGCAAACCTTGAATTACCACCAATGCTTCGGTTTCACCAGTTTTCTTTTGTGCTTCCGCCATACGGTCTGGATAGGCTTTGCTATCGACAAATTTCAGCGGATCTTTGGCTATAAATTCCTGACCCAATTCTGTTTGCACCTGGTCAAAGAACCAGTTCAGACGTTCACGGGCTTTCATACGCAAATGTTCATCACATTGCGGACAGACATAAGCATTAAATGACATGGCAGTACGGGTCACCAATGCATGACATTCAGGGCACTCAATCGTAGGCTCGGTAAATGTCGCTTTATATACCGTTTGCTCATCGGGTACCTGAATGCCCGGAACAGTACGCTCCGTCCATGGGGTCGATGGGCTCAGAATTTTGCCTGATTTCACTTGTTGACTCATACTAACTCATCGAGCGCTGCTCGAAGCTCCTTGACTTTATTCACCGTCGCAATAACGGCTTGTTCTGGTGCGAGCGTTGCAAACTGCTTTACAAACGCACTACCCACAATAACTGCATCGGCAGCAACACCCATCGCTTTCGCAGATGCAGCATCACTGATACCGAAACCTACGCCTACAGGAACATCAGTCACAGCTTTAATCTTTTGAATGCGTGCAGCGGCTTCAGAGACATCTAAAGTTGCTGCACCGGTCACGCCTTTCAGTGACACATAGTAAATAAAGCCGCTGGCCTGTTTTGCTACATGTTGAATACGTGCATCGGTTGAAGTGGGTGCCAGCAGGAAAATCTGATCCATGTCATATTTTGCCAGTACTTCACCCAGACTTTTTGCTTCTTCTGGTGGCAAGTCCACCAGCAGTACGCCGTCTACTCCACATTCATAGGCATAAGCCACAAACTTTTCATAGCCAATCACTTCAACCGGATTCAGATAACCCATCAGTACCACTGGTGTTTCGCGATCTTTCAAGCGAAATTCTTTCACCATGTGCAGGGCATCCAGGGTATTGGTTCCACCTGCCAGAGCACGTTCAGCAGCTAGTGCAATCACCGGCCCATCTGCCATCGGGTCCGAGAAAGGAAGTCCCAGCTCAATCACGTCGACACCCGCTTCCACCATCTCATGCAGCAAAGGCACTGTGACTTCTGGATGCGGATCACCCGCCATGACATAAGAAACTAAAGCTTTACGCTGTTGAGATTTAAGTTGTCCAAATCGTGTGGCTAAACGTGACATAGAGAGGTATTTTCCTTAACGTGTTTCAAACTTGAGGCATTGACTATGTAGAAATACAAGACATCGCATTGTAACGCTATTTTTTGTCCAATGAACAGTCTGCGATACCGACCTCGAGTACTTCATTTCCTGTGCGAAGATTTCAAAACAATTCGGAAGGGTCTATTTACGATTATTTTGATTTTTTTCACAATGATCAAAGATGCCTAATTTTGCTATTACCTAAAATCCTGAATATTTAGATAAACTTATTTTTATCATATAAAAATTAATAAAAATGCAGATGTTAGCGCATTCATTTAAAGTTTTCTGAAATAGCAAAACCTGCTTTATACTAGTCCTATTCTCTTACTTTTTTATCTCCTATGCAGACTGATTCTGAGGCTACAGTGCAGGCACGCGCCATTGCACTGCTGCCGCTTATTGTATTTTTAACCATATTTTTGGGTAGCGGGATCTATCATTCCCTGATCGGAACCGAGTTCGCGTTCTATCAGGTGAAAGCGCCTGTGGCTGCCCTGCCTGCGATTATCTTGGCTGCATTAGTGTATCGTGGCAAACTCAATCAGGGTATTGAAGAATTTCTGAAAGGTGCCAGCCATCCCAACCTGATCCTGATGTTCATGGTGTTTATGCTGGCTGGTGCTTTTGCCAGTGTTAGCAGTGCGATTGGTAGTGTAGATGCTACTGTACAAATGGGCCTGTCCGTTATTCCTCCGAGTTTTGTCTTACCGATGCTGTTTGTGATTTCGGCATTTATTGCCACGGCGATGGGTACCTCCATGGGCACCATTGCAGCCTGTGCGCCGATCGCTTTTGGTTTCACCCAGGTGACCGATATTGACGTGATTTATGCGATTGGTGCGGTCGTCGGTGGTGCCATGTTCGGTGATAACCTGTCCATGATTTCAGACACCACCATTGCGGCGACCACCAGCCAACGCGTACAACTGCGTGACAAGTTCAGAGTCAATGTCTGGATTGCGGTTCCTGCATCGATCGTCACTATTCTGATTTACGTGTTGAGTACTGGCAGTAGCAATGCAGTGGAATACAGGGATTTTAACTGGCTCCTGGTCTTACCTTATATCGCCGTATTTATTTTGGCCTTTAGTCGTTTACACGTTCTGGCTGTGCTGTCCATTGGCGTGCTACTTTCCGGCTTGTTTGGCCTGTTTGCCACAGCTGAATTTGATCTGCTCAAACTGAATACTTCCATTTATGAGGGCTTTGTCGGCATGTTTGAAGTGGCGTTATTGTCGATGTTCCTGGGTGGCCTCTCGGCGATCATGCAACGAGAAGGCGGTTTACGCTGGCTGATCGAGCGCATTTATAGCTTGACCCGTCTATTTAAAGTTGGGAAGCAACGTGCCGGCGAAATCGGGATTAGTTTTCTGGTGGTGTTTTCGAATATCTTTGTGGCCAATAATACCGTGGCGATTATTCTGTCTGGTGATATGGCGCGTGAAGTCGCCAAAGAATACGGGGTGGATCCCAAGCGTTCTGCGGCACTGATGGATATTTTCTCTTGCGTGGTACAGGGTTTAATTCCTTATGGCGCACAGTTACTACTGGCCTGTTCCATTGCAAAAATCTCGCCGGTTGAACTGATTGGTGGTGTGTACTATTGCTGGATTCTGGCCATTTTTGCGATTGCTGCGATCGCGTTTAGATTCCCTCAGGTGAAAGCAAGCACTTAATCCATCATCCTGCGAAAATAAAAAAGCGACCGATACCGGCACTGCTGTCCCACAATTTTTACAAGAGGAAGCTCATTTAAGCTTCCTCTTGTTTGATGGGGACTTTATCGGGTGAAAATAACGCTTTTAAGGTTTTTATTTCAAATAAATTCACTTGAATTATTCTGAGTAAGCGCTGAACTGTCCAGCCTTTTTTCCCTAAATGTTGAGCGAAACTTACCAGTAAATAGGCGATCATCGCAATCCAGATTTGCGTCTGAATGGCGTTCTTGCTTCGGCCTAAAAAGGCTTTTAATTTCAGGTTCTGTTTAATCGCTTTAAAGAACAATTCAACTTTCCAGCGGTCTTTGTAAATCGCTGCAATGGTAGAGGCAGCTAGATGAAAGTTATTGCTGAGAAAGCTAAAGTGCTTGCCACTTTGCTGATCTCTATATTCAATTCTTCTTAATACGGGGGCTTTTCTTTTTAGGGCATGTGCGCTATTTAGCTGAATGGTTTCATCTTTTAGAATACCTTTGGATTCAAGCACTGGATGTTGCTGGATCACCTGATACACAGATTTAGGCCTAAAACGTGTCACAAAGCTAACGTTTTGAGCGCTTAGATTCGCATACCATTGATAATCGACATAGCCTTTATCAAAGACCACAATGCTGCCAGCGGGAAACTGGAATTTTCGGCCTTGTAACATGTCATTTTCTTTACCATTTTCAACTGCAATAAACTCAGGAATATCATTGCTGTGATTCAATCCTATGCTGAGTTTCATGCTGGCTTTTGAGTCGTGAACTTTGGCCCATTCACATAAGGAAAGCGACAGGTCAATATGACTGGCATCCAGGGAATATAATGGATTCTTAAAGCGAAATTTATGGGCTACTTTTGAGTGTTCATAGTATTTAAGCAACTTGTAAAAGAGCTGTTGATACAAGGCAGCAGGCTGCTGCTCATTGATTCGTGCCAGTGTACTTCGGGGAATAGACTTTGCTCCGAAATGACTCAGTTTGTCCTGTTGGCACTCCAGATTGGATTGAATATCTCTCAGACTTTGCCTGCAGGAAAGTTGAGACATCAAGATGGCAATAAACTGATCCCATCTTGAAGCCGCTCTAAATTTCTGTCCAACATGGTGTACTTTAGCAAGTTGCTCAAAATCCTGTCGCACGACGGGTTTAATAAGCTGATGAAATACGGTATTCTGATGTGACAAAACCTGAATCCTGGTCGTTAAAGTGTTTGTTTGCACTCATATTTTAACGATTTGGACTCAGGTTTTTTATTTAAATCAAACTATGGAACAGCAGTGGGAATTCCCCTCCTTTTAGGCATAGGTATCTACACATCTATGAGATACCTAATGCCATTGTGGCTATCTCATTGAGTTCATCTATTGAATATTCCGAGAGCAGTTGAAGAGTGT
>NZ_KB850178.1:821507-865875 GCF_000369745.1 Acinetobacter sp. CIP 64.7
CTAAAACGTGTCACAAAGCTAACGTTTTGAGCGCTTAGATTCGCATACCATTGATAATCGACATAGCCTTTATCAAAGACCACAATGCTGCCAGCGGGAAACTGGAATTTTCGGCCTTGTAACATGTCATTTTCTTTACCATTTTCAACTGCAATAAACTCAGGAATATCATTGCTGTGATTCAATCCTATGCTGAGTTTCATGCTGGCTTTTGAGTCGTGAACTTTGGCCCATTCACATAAGGAAAGCGACAGGTCAATATGACTGGCATCCAGGGAATATAATGGATTCTTAAAGCGAAATTTATGGGCTACTTTTGAGTGTTCATAGTATTTAAGCAACTTGTAAAAGAGCTGTTGATACAAGGCAGCAGGCTGCTGCTCATTGATTCGTGCCAGTGTACTTCGGGGAATAGACTTTGCTCCGAAATGACTCAGTTTGTCCTGTTGGCACTCCAGATTGGATTGAATATCTCTCAGACTTTGCCTGCAGGAAAGTTGAGACATCAAGATGGCAATAAACTGATCCCATCTTGAAGCCGCTCTAAATTTCTGTCCAACATGGTGTACTTTAGCAAGTTGCTCAAAATCCTGTCGCACGACGGGTTTAATAAGCTGATGAAATACGGTATTCTGATGTGACAAAACCTGAATCCTGGTCGTTAAAGTGTTTGTTTGCACTCATATTTTAACGATTTGGACTCAGGTTTTTTATTTAAATCAAACTATGGGACAGCAGTGCCGATACCGGTCGCTTTTTTCAGCTTCGTGCTTTGTGTAACTGCCTTTTTCGCTCTAACAAGGTCTGTCCGGTGGCTGCCTTATAGGCCCGTGCCAAAGCCGACTGATCAGAATAATCCAGCTGCTCGGCAATCTCGGTCAGACCTAATCCCTGCTGCAACAACAGCTCGCAACGTTTAATCCGCTGCTGTTCCAGCAGTTTTTTAAATGAAGTGCCCTGTGTACTGAATAAGCGCTGCAAACTACGTGTCGACATCAACAACTGCCGGGCAAGCTGTTCAACTTTAATGGCCTGATGCTGGGTCCGCAGCTGTTCGGCAATCATTTGCTGCGCCTGTTCCAAATGATTTTCAAGGGGCGGCTTGGCTGCAATCGCCTGTTCTGCCTGATGAACCAGTAGCTGCAACAGGATTGGATCAGCCTGCTCAGACCCATGTGCCAGTCCTTGCAAATCCAGCTCTATGCCATAATAGTCCTGAGAAAATCTCACCTCACTGGCAAAAAACTTTTGATAATGCATTTGCCCCCTGTCGGGCGCATGGGCAAAGCGTACACAACGGACTAACAGGTGATGATCCTGTAAAATGACACGTCCCAACTGCACCATCGCGGCCATGGTCAGTTCATTTAGCAGATTATATTTTTCGTCCAGATAGGCCCAGTATAATTCAATACTGTGTTCATGCTGCTTCAACTGCAAAGGTACAAACTCACTGCCATCAATCACCAGTCGTTGAAAACGCATGATATGGCGGATCATTTCCGAAACACTACTGCTCCGCGAAGCCATATAACCGAGCACACCAAAATGTTCTGGGCGAATGACCTGTACAATCTCGAAAATTAGTTGTGGACAGTTTAAATGTTGCCGGGTTCTTAACAGAAGCTGATTTAATAATTCCAGCGGCACTTGCGTGGCAAAAGGCTGATCAATCAGGGGGACAAGCGCTTCATGTACATCTTGCAGAAAGTCAGCTTCCAAAGGCTCAATTTGCAGACTGCGCAGATAAGTCGCCCAAAGCTGAATATAACCATTGGATATTTTAATTTCTTGCATGCGCGCTTCCCGCTGCCTGCTTTAGTCTAAGCAGTTTTATTTTCATTTGGCATAAAATGTATAAAAATTGGCAAGCACTGTCAAAACAATTACGGCATTCCCCGACATACTGTCAGCATCGTCACAAAAAAGAACTTCTAAGATGAATGCAGTATTAAAATCTTCAATAAAGCCCGTGGTCCGGACCCAGCTTGATTTTAAACTGGATGAAATTCCGCGCTACTGGTTTGGCGGCGATCCCTTTCTGACCCGCATGTTCGATGCCTTGAGCCTGACCTTTCCAGATGGCGAGCGTTATTTTATTCAAAGTGTGCGCCTGTTCCGCGATCAGATCACAGACCTGGAACTGCAACAACGTGTGGCAGATTTTATTCGTCAGGAAGCACAGCATGGCATTGCCCATGAAAAAATGAACCAGCTGATGCGTGAACAAGGCATGCCCGTCGATGATTTTATCGAACGTTTGAATAATATGTTCGCTTATGACCTCAAACATCGTTCAGCACAGTTCAATATTGCCACGACGGCAGCGGCAGAACACTTGACCGCGCTGATGGCTGAAACTTTTTACGGTCAGAAATCCACCTTAAAAGACGGGCATCCTCATATACGTGCCATGTTTGCCTGGCATGCGATTGAAGAAATGGAGCATCGTGATGTGGCTTTTGACGTGATGAAAGATGTCGCGAAAACACCTGAATGGATGCGCAAAATGACCCTGCTCAGCACGACATTTTTGATGTTTAGTTATACCGTCTATCGCGCCAATGTCATGCTGAAACATGATGGCTTCAGTGTCTTGGAGCGTTTGCAAATGAACCTGAAAGGACTGCCTTGGTTGTTTGGCCGTAACGGCACCTTGACCCGCATGGGCCCACAATATCGGGACTGGTTTAAAAAAGACTTCCATCCCAGCCAGCATCCTGTGATTGCGCAATACGATGTCTGGGTAAAGACTTTAGCCGAAACCAATGATCCAATTCAGGCCGGTGAAGCCTTCTGGCAGGCCGCCAAAGATTAAGCTCAAATCAAAAGAGCCTTCAAAATTGAAGGCTTTTAAATTAGGTCTTATGTCCTGCACTTTTACCATTTGGCATAATGCTGTTCAAGCAAGGCATATTCATTTAGTAAAATAATTTCCTGATCATCCTGCTGAATCGTTCCGGAAACCTTGGCTTGCCACTGACTAAACTGGCTCCCGACCAGACGCAGGTTGAGATTTTCATAACGGCGCCAGCCTGTGCTGACCATCAGATTCAATCTTTCATCCAGCGACTGAATCGTCCATTGGTTTTCCGATTCCTGCTGGAACAGCACATCGGCCAGTGGATAAATCTTACCATTGATCCACAGACAGTTTTCATTGCCAAAACTTTCATTCACACCTGAGGCCAGATTAATGCCAATCCGGTTCTGATTCACATCCCAGAAATTACAGGACAACCAGAACCAGGCCGTTTCCGGGCGCAAAAAGCCACAGGTATCATCCAGAGAAGCAAAGCTGCGTTCATTAAACTGGATGGTTTGCCCCTGCTTGTTAATGAAAAAGCCTTCACAGCCCAAAGTGGTCAGTTTCTGGGTATAGGTCCAGCCGTTGATGCCAGTCGGACTGCACATACTCAGCGGGTCTGTGCCAGCACAAAAAATCCGGGCACTGAGTTTAATCTCGCCATATTTGCTGACGTTGATATAACGCACGCCGTTGGCATGCTGGATATCGATCTGAAAAGGTGACTTGTGAAAATAACTATGATTAAACAGCGGCTGTTCATCCAGCACAGTGTTGCGTGACAGGAAATTAATCGCATTCCATTCCAGCACTTCATTGCTCATATGGTTATAGACATAGACAAAACCATGCCCTGCCCATGCAATATCGGCAATCGCCAGTCCAATCGTATAATGCTCGTGCTGAATACTACAGAATTTGAATTTTTTATATTTTAGATGCTTACGCCAGCCTGACAGCACATGACCATAAGGATTTTTGTATTGATATGCCTGATAGTCAATACTTTTTGGAAGCTCCTTGAAACGTCCATAACGTGGTTGTCCATTTGCCTGAATTAAATCCATTTAAGACATTCCATCTCAGTCAAAACTGTTTTTCCTTGGCAGTATTATGCCAATTATTAAATTTTGATAAAGAGATTTTTTAAACCGCTTATCGAATCATCAAGCCAGCCGCAAGTTTAATTCAATCGCAAACTGCTTTAAATCGTGAGATAGGTATTTTCCCAGCGATTGCCGCTAAAACTACCCTCTAGCAGTTGGACGTAGTGGCCATAAACCTGATCGATGGCAATACAGTCATCTACATCCAGCACGCGGTCGGTATGCTGTTTTTGCCAGTGCCGGGCGAAGTAAGCTTTACCGCGCTGTTTAGCGACCATAGCATTCTGCGCAACCACCAACACATAACGATGTAACTCACCAAACTCACGTGGATCATAACCACCCAGATTAATCAGCCAAAGTTTTTCATCGGATTGCTGTGGCTGTGCATCAGTAAATTGCAGCACATAGGACTTGCCCTCGAACTCTAGCCCGTTGATTTGCACCCAGGCATCAATATGCAAGCCTTTCTGTTCCGCAAACCAGGCATTTTTTAATTGCGGATAGGTATCTTCCAGACTCTCCCCCACAGCCAAAACCACATCATGAACTTCTGTATTGGCACGGGCATGACGACCACCGAGCATTACAATAAACAGGCTGGGCATTACATTTCCTTGTTAGTGTCAATCTTTAAGATCATTTCATTAATGCTTGCCAGTATAGCGCAAAGCTATTCCATGATGATGTAGCCATCTGCCAAGGACAAATTTGCATCATCAGCCTGACTGAATTTGCGCAAAACAGCATGAAGTCATTCGGTACCGATATACATCTCGAGGATCAGTTTAAGTCTATGTCGGACTCAAAAAACCATTTTCAGTGAATACAATTGGCTAGCGAATCATTTCCGATCATTTTCATCAGGATTTACAGCGGAAGATGATTATTTTTTTGTACAAAATACAAACACGGCTAAACCGCACAAACCTGTACAAATTTTCGCCCAAATTTTAATCTAAAGGGATATTTCGTTGACTGAAATGCGCTGAAAGACGATACTCTCAATGTTTTTATTTAAGCAAATCGGTTCAAAGAGGCTGGGCCAAAAGTTCGGTCCTCAGAAACTCAATCCAACGCAAGGGGCTATATATGGCTGGTGGAAAGTCAACTATCATTTACACACTGACCGACGAGGCGCCATTATTGGCGACTTATTCTCTGCTGCCGATCATTGAGACCTTTACTAAGCCAGCTGGCGTTGAGATCGTCAAAAGTGACATCTCTGTAGCTGTGCGCGTGCTCTCCGAATTTACAGATTACCTAAGCGAAGAGCAAAAGGTGCCTGACACTCTAGCTGAGCTAGGTCGTCTTACACAAGATCCAGACACGAACATTATCAAACTCCCAAATATCAGTGCTTCTGTTGGCCAGCTAACAGCGTGTATCAAGGAACTTCAGTCTAAAGGCTATGCAATCCCTGACTATCCTGAAAACCCGACCACTGAAGAAGAAAAAGCAATCAAGGCACGTTATAGCAAATGTCTTGGTTCAGCAGTAAACCCTGTTCTACGTGAAGGTAACTCAGACCGTCGTGCACCTGCTGCCGTTAAAAACTATGTGAAAAAACACCCGCACTCTATGAGCGAGTGGAAACAGTGGTCTCAAACTCACGTTTCACACATGGACGAAGGCGACTTCTACCATGGCGAAAAGTCGATGACTTTAGACCGTGCACGTAATGTGAAAATGGAATTGATCACCAAGTCTGGTGAAACCATCGTTCTTAAGCCAAAAGTTGCGCTTCAAGATGGCGAAATCATCGATTCAATGTTCATGAGCAAAAAAGCGCTTTGCGATTTCTATGAAAAAGAATTAGATGATTGTAAAGAAGCTGGCATCTTGTTCTCACTTCACGTGAAAGCAACCATGATGAAAGTTTCACACCCGATCGTATTCGGTCACTGTGTGAGAATTTACTACAAAGACGCATTTGAAAAACACGGCAAGCTTTTTGATGAGCTTGGCATTAATGTCAATAACGGTATGGCGGGGCTTTACGAAAAGCTTGAAACTTTACCAACCTCTGTACGTGAAGAAATCATTGCTGATTTACATGCTTGTCAAGAACACCGTCCAGCTTTAGCGATGGTTGATTCTGCCAAAGGCATCACTAACTTCCATTCACCAAACGACGTGATTGTAGATGCTTCTATGCCTGCAATGATTCGTGGTGGCGGTAAAATGTGGGGCGCTGACGGCAAGCCTTACGACTGTAAAGCAGTCATGCCTGAATCAACTTTCGCACGTATTTACCAGGAAATGATCAATTTCTGTAAATGGAATGGCAACTTCGATCCAAAAACCATGGGTACTGTACCTAACGTTGGTTTGATGGCGCAAAAAGCGGAAGAATACGGTTCACACGACAAGACTTTCGAAATTCCTGAAGCAGGTGTTGCGAACATCACTGACCTAGAAACAGGCGAAGTGTTGATGTCACAAAACGTGGAAGAAGGCGATATCTGGCGTATGTGTCAGGTGAAAGACGCACCGATTCGTGACTGGGTGAAACTTGCAGTTACTCGTGCACGTAACTCTGGCATGCCAGCAATCTTCTGGCTTGACCCGTACCGTCCACACGAAAACGAACTGATCAAGAAAGTTGAAAAATACCTGAAAGATCATGACACCACTGGTCTTGATATCCAGATCATGTCACAAGTACGTGCAATGCGTTATACGCTTGAACGTGTTGCACGCGGTCTAGATACTATTTCGGTAACAGGTAACATCCTGCGTGACTACCTGACTGACTTGTTCCCAATCATGGAATTGGGTACATCTGCGAAAATGTTGTCTATCGTGCCGTTAATGGCGGGTGGCGGCATGTACGAAACAGGTGCAGGCGGTTCTGCTCCTAAACATGTACAGCAGTTAGTTGAAGAGAACCACTTACGTTGGGATTCACTCGGTGAATTCATGGCGTTGGCGGTATCTTTAGAAGAAATGGGTATTAAAGAAGGCAATGACAACATCAAGTTACTTGCCAAAACTTTAGACCGTGCAACTGGTAAATTACTGGATAACGACAAGTCACCTTCTCGTCGTACAGGTGAGCTTGATAACCGTGGCAGCCATTTCTACCTGGCGAAATTCTGGGCTGAAGAACTTGCTGCTCAAGACGAAAATGCTGAATTGAAAGCGAAGTTTGCACCTCTTGCAAAAACTTTAGCTGAAAATGAAGAGAAAATCGTTGCTGAGCTTGCAGAAGTTCAAGGAAAATCAGTAGACATCGGTGGTTACTACGCAGTTGATCAAGAAAAAGTAAATGCAGTGATGCGTCCAAGTGCTACTTTGAATGCAGCACTTGCTACGATCTAAGCTTTTGCAAAACTGACTTGATCAGTAATGTAAAATAAAAAAACCGGCGTCTAGGCGCCGGTTTTTTTATTTCTGATTGATGTATCAAAGTTATTCAATTAATCTATTTTTCGCTATAGATATAAATCATCATCTTACTGACAAAACCACTCAAATTCAGTCAAAAACCATTTTAAGAAATGATGAAAATAAATACTTTTAAATATACAGACAATAAAAAACCCCAAGACTGAATGTGCTTGGGGTTTTTTAGAATTTTGGTCCCGAGGGTCGGACTCGAACCGACACGTCATCTCTGACAGCGGATTTTGAGTCCGCCGCGTCTACCAATTTCACCACCTCGGGAGTGGATGAAAGGTATAATACGCGATTTCTCGGCACTGTCAACGCAGAATATTTACATTTGTTTATTTTTAAAACAAATCGCATTTTTTCGTTTTAAAATCGAGCAATTCCCGCCATAAAAAAGAAAAAAGTTTATACTAGCCGCAGTTTTTTTAGCGTAAATCATCATGCAACTTTCTGATTTTAATTTTGATCTCCCCGATGAGCTGATTGCTCGCTACCCACTGGAAACACGCAGTGCCTCTCGCCTGTTGCACCTCGATGCCCAAGGTCAATATCATGACCATCAATTTACCGATATTCTGGATTTACTTGAAGACGGCGACTTGTTGGTATTAAACGACACCAAAGTCATGAAGGCCCGTTTAAAAGGTAAACGTGCTTCAGGCGGTGCGGTAGAAGTGCTGGTTGAGCGTATGCAAGATCGCTTTATTGCCTATTGTCATATTAAGGCCAGCAACACTCCGAAAGCCGGTGCAGAACTTTTTATTGGCCCGGATGCAGTGAAAGTGACCGTACAAGGCCGTCATGAAAATCTGTTTATTGTAGAATTTTCACAACCAATTCTCGATGTGCTGGATCAATACGGCGCCTTGCCGATTCCGCCTTATTTCAACCGTGAAGCGGAAGAGATTGATACTGAACGTTATCAAACCGTGTTTAATGACCCAACCAAACTGGCCAGCGTTGCAGCACCTACTGCCAGCCTGCATTTTGATGCCGATCTGTTGGCAAAATTGGAAGCCAAAGGGATTCAAAAAACTTTTGTGACCCTACATGTTGGTGCAGGTACTTTCCTGCCAGTGCGTACCGATGATATTCAAAATCACATCATGCACAGCGAATGGTGCGACGTCCCTGAAACTGCGGT
Source organism: Acinetobacter sp. CIP 64.7 (assembly GCF_000369745.1). Taxonomy (GTDB): domain Bacteria; phylum Pseudomonadota; class Gammaproteobacteria; order Pseudomonadales; family Moraxellaceae; genus Acinetobacter; species Acinetobacter fasciculus. The sequence continues at coordinate 829,960 of NZ_KB850178.1, forward strand.
CGAGATGATTCGTCAGACTAAAGCCCGCGGTAATAAAGTCATTTCTGTAGGCACGACTGCCACCCGTGCAGTCGAAAGTGCAGCACAAGCACATAACGGTGAACTGGCAGCCTGGACAGGTGATACCCAGATTTTCATCTATCCGGGTTATCAGTTTAAAGTGGTCGATCGTTTGATCACTAACTTCCATTTACCAGAATCGACCCTGTTAATGCTTGTATCTGCCTTGTCCAACCGTGACAATATTCTGAATGCGTATAAGCATGCAGTAGACAGCAAGTATCGCTTCTTCAGTTATGGCGATGCCATGCTGATTGATCAGGCGAAATAAGCGAGAACCATTGCCCATGCCGATCGAGTCTGTACAACAGTCCATTCATATTCGCCGCAAGAAAAATGCAGTGGTATTTCAGAATATCGCTCGGCTTTGGGATCTGGGTCAACAGGCCAAAACGCATCAGCAATTGCTGGATGGGCTGCATCCCTGGAATGGCCCGATTACGCTCAAGTTTGAAAATAACCTGCCGCTTGCGCTTGCCGGAATTGGGCTTTTTCTGATTGGCAGCATTTTTATTGCGCCGGGAAATATCTGGATTCAGGGCAGTGTTTTTCTCGGCTGTCTCTGTATCTTCTGGGCCTATATTTGCTATGAACAGCAGCAGCCCTTAGAGGAAGTCATTGCTTTTCTGGAAGAACAGGCACTGGCCAAAAAATATCAGCTTGCCTTTCAAAAACAGCCACTGCATATTTCCATGCCACTCAATCCCCTGCACTTTATCCGGCATTTAAAACAATTATTTCCAGTATTCAATCAAGGTTCGTTGAGTAATGAGATTCAGCGTTATGCCAGCACGGTCTGGGAAGATGAAAACGGCCAGCAACATCAGGTACTACTCTTCCAATACCACTATATTGATGAAGTACAGGCCAGAAACAAAGAGGGCCAACCGGTTAAACTGATGCAGGTCCACAAAGACCTGTGGGGCGTATTTGTGTTTGATATCCAGATTCAGGGACTGGCGGTCACCACTTCCAGAAAGAAATTTTATTATCCTTATAGCTATCCCTGGCACAGCAGCGATATTCGCACCAACCAGAGATTAAGCTTTTATGGCAGCGATCCGATGCAAACTGCCAAATTACTCAGTCCGGGTTTTGTGCTGCGACTGGCCGACTTTTTTGAACAGCGTCAGGGTGATTTACTGTTTCACCCAGAAAATAAGATGCTGTGCTATCTGGGGCCACATGATTTATTTCAGGTATCGAGCAAGCAGCAGAATATTAGCGATATTTCCACATTGCGCGGTCATCTGAGAACGTTTAAATTAAAACAGCTCGAAAATTTACAACATGATCTGCTGCAGTTTTTAAAATAAATTTTTCGCATCATTTTTTAAATATAGATATAGCTTGGGGAGATCTCGGATGGGATTTTTGATTTTATGTTTGGTCATTGTGGCACTGATTGTCGCGATTATCATGATCCGCAACAGTATTGTCCGTCATCATAACGCTACGATTCGCGCCTGGTCGGATGTCGCCAGTTATGAACGGCAAAAACTGAAAATTCTGGATGGTTTGCAACCGCTGGTCGAGCAATACTCGAGTTTCGAAAAAGGTACGCTAGAAAAAGTCACCGAACTGCGTCAGAACATCATGAATTTAAATATCAACGATGCCGATATTGGACAGTTACAGCGCATTGAAAGCCTGAACAAACAACTCATGCATAGCCTCAATGTAGTGGTTGAAAACTATCCCGAGCTAAAAGCCAATGACATTTATCTGAAAATGATGGCTGAAATTGAAGAACAGAATGAAAATGTCGGTGCGGCAATTACCATTTATAATCGCAATGTGGAACTGTTTAATAACCAGATCCAGATTTTTCCACACAATGTGATTAATAATATGCTGTTAGGAAAAAAAGCAGTTCGCCCTTTTCGCGATCAGAGCGCAACCCAGAGTTTTGACTATCGTCCAAATTTTCACTGAGCAACTATCTCATCTGATCGACTTTCTCATCCTGGCGTACTCAACTTATAATAAAATGACCCAGGATGAAGCTACACCTTTATAAAACCAATAAAATAAAGAATAAAAATTATGCTGAATTATGTAGAGCGCTTAGAGCAGACGCTGGTGGAAGAATTTTATCAGCTTTATGACCATTATCAGGACGATGGAATCTATGCCTGTAGTCTGGTCTTTGACGAATTTTTACTGCTGGATGATCTGGCCATTTCGACTGAATGCAGTATTTTTAAAGATCTGGAAGATCAGCGGCAATATCTGGCTGAACAAGATCGCTGGAATGTCCCAAAATGGCGTTATCGGGCACAAGCTGCGCCCGACTCTGGACTGATCCCCTTCAAAACTTTGCTGGCTGATTATTTTAAAACCCAGCACGGCTTTGGCCATCCGGTCTTGGCACAGCAAAAACAGCTACACGCGACGCATCTGGATTTATTGCTGGATAGTTTTAAACAGGCCAAACATCGTCTTTCTGAGGCCTATGGTCTGGATCTGGATGGCATCCTGTTTTTCATGAGCCTGCCCACCCAAGTCGAATTTGAATGCCAATCTGCACAGACACTTAATCCTGAGCATATTCATTTACAGAAATTTCTGGCATCCAGACAAACTACTCATTTACCTGCCATACAGAAACGCTTGAAACTCTCGCAAAACGACAAAGATATCTTGATTGATCTAGAGCAGATGCTGGTGATGGAGCCTTATGACTATTTGCAAGTGGCACAAGATGCCTATTTGCTGACCTTGGAATCCTACTTTGTCGATAGCAATATTTATATCCAGAAACTGATCCAGCATATCGCTGCAATGGCCTCTGAGCCGGATGGCAGCTGCGCCCTTAGCCGGGAAGATATCCAGCAGCGCTTGCAGCAGTTTTCTGCCCATCCGCCAATATCTCCGGATGTTCTCTAGCTTCAGCGATAAATAAAATTACAGAGCGAATGCTCTACAATGCTGGCGTTTAGTGTAAGAATCAAGGAAAATAGCGCCCTTTAGCTATAACAATCAGCGAACTGTTTTTTCGCCTTGATGTGGAACTCCTATGAAGTTTGAAAAATTAGGTCAGTCGGGCCGTGCCCGTCGTGGTCGTTTAACGCTTGAACATGGTGTGGTGGAAACCCCGATGTTCATGCCTGTGGGTACTTATGGTACGGTCAAGGGCCTGTTGCCACGCGACATTAAAGAGATCAAATCTCAAGTCATTCTGGGCAATACTTTCCATTTGTATCTACGTCCAGGACTGGATGTAATTCGTGAACATGGCGGCCTGCACGGATTTATGAAATGGAATAGTCCCATTTTGACCGATTCAGGCGGCTTCCAGGTCTTCAGTCTGGGCGCAATGCGTAAAATTAAAGAAGAAGGTGTGACCTTCCGCTCGCCGATTGATGGTTCAAAAGTATTTTTATCTCCTGAAATTTCAATGGATATTCAGCACACGCTGAACTCTGACATTGTAATGATTTTTGATGAATGTACCCCGTACCCTGCGACGCATGAAGAAGCACAAAAATCTTTGCAACTTTCTCTACGCTGGGCCAAACGCTGTAAAACCCAGCATCATGACGTGCTAAAAAACCGTAATGCGCTGTTCGGCATTATTCAAGGCGGCATGTATGAAGATTTACGTGATGAATCTTTAAAAGGCCTGCTTGAAATCGACTTTGATGGTTATGCGATTGGCGGCCTGTCCGTGGGCGAACCAAAAGAAGAAATGATCAAGGTTCTGGATTATCTTCCAGAGAAAATGCCTGCAGACAAACCGCGTTATTTGATGGGTGTCGGCAAGCCTGAAGATATTGTGGAAGCGGTGCGTCGTGGTGTCGATATGTTTGACTGCGTAATGCCAACCCGAAATGCACGTAACGGTCACTATTTTGTGACAGACGGCTTGGTGCGAATCCGTAACAGTAAATACCGTCATGACCAAAGCCCACTCGATCCGCATTGCGACTGCTATACCTGCCAGAACTTTACCCGTGCCTATTTATTCCATCTTGAGAAATGTGGGGAAATGCTCGGCTCTATGCTCGGTACGATTCATAATCTGCGCTATTACCTGCGTTTGACTGAAACAATGCGTGATGCATTAGACAACGGTACATTTGACGAATTTGTTCATGACTTTTATGCCCGCCGTGGCCTGGAAGTGCCACCTTGTCCGCAAGATTAATCCATCAGTATTTGCGCTGAGGAAAAAGACAATGTAAATTGCAAGAATATGTCAATTTATTATCGAGTTGATCACCAGTTTTTTATTTTAGGAAAATGTAATGAGCCTTTTTATTTCGACTGCTCACGCTGCAGGTGAAACTGCACAACAACCAAGCATGATGGCGAACCTTTTGATGATTGCTGTTTTTATTGCAATCTTCTATTTCTTGATCTGGCGTCCTCAATCTAAACGTGCCAAAGAACACCGTGCTTTGGTCGACAGCCTTGGCGTTGGCAGTGAAGTGGTATTTGCAGGCGGATTAATGGGCAAAATCACCAAGATTGAAGGTGACTTCGCAGTGGTTGAATTGAGCCGTGGTGTAGAAGTCAAAGTTCAACGTGCAAGTGTGATTTCAGTCCTCCCTGAAGGCACTTTAAATAACCTTTAATCAAAAATAGTCGTGCCCTCGCACGACTTTTTCATTTTAAGAAGAAAACGAATGCGTTACCCAGCATGGAAATATGTACTGATCCTGGTTGTCCTGGTGATCAGTACCTTATATGCCCTGCCAAGTTTGTATCCAGATGAACCTGCTGTACAGATTTCGGGTGCCAAAGCCGGTACTCAAATTGATGCAAGCATCGTACAAAAAGCAGAGCAAATTTTAAAAACTGAAAATATTGCCACCCATGACAATAGCTTTGGCAACAATGCAGCTTTATTACGTGTAGATTCAAGTGAATCACAGCTTAAAGCTAAAGAGGCTTTACGTCGTGGTTTAGGTGATGATTACGTGGTTGCATTGAACCTTGCCCCGACCACCCCAGAATGGCTGCAAAAAATTGGTGCCAAACCAATGAAGCTCGGCCTGGATTTACGTGGTGGTGTTCACTTCTTGCTTGAAGTGGATATGGACAAGGCCATTTCCCAGCGCATGGAAACCTCTGCGACGGATCTACGTCGTCAGTTACGTGATAACAACCTGAAATTTAATAGCCTGAATTTAAGCAACAACACCATTGTGATGCAGTTTGCCAACAATGATGATCGTTCTGCAACGATGGACTTCTTGCGCCGTAATGGCAATGAGTTTACCCAGCAGGCTGTTGCGACCGAGACCAGTTCGACCTTACGTCTAAACTATACTGATGTGCGTAAGCAAGAAATTGAATCTTATGCTGTCAATCAGAACTTGACCACTTTACGTAACCGTATTAACGAGTTAGGTGTGGCAGAAGCACTGGTTCAAACTCAGGGCAGCAACCGTATTGTGGTTGAGCTTCCTGGTGTGCAGGATACCGCTGAAGCGAAACGTGTCTTAGGTCGTACCGCGAACCTCGAGTTCCGTCTGGTGTCTGACCTGAATGATCAATATATTGATCCATATACCGGTCAGGCAACGGGTGCATTGCCACCAGGCACAGAAGTCTTTGCTTATGAGTCACTGGACAGTGGTCGTCAGCTCCTCTTGAACCGTAACCGTATCTTAACCGGTGAACGTGTTCAGAATGCATCAAGTGGCTTTAGCCAAGACACAGGCGGTGCTGAAGTTAACATTACCTTGGACAGCGCAGGCGGCAAACTGATGTCGGATGCCACCCGTAATGCGGTAGGCAAACGTATGGCCGTCTTGTTCATCGAGAACAAGCAGCGCATTAATTATGTGGAAGACCCTGCGACCGGCACTCAGACTGAAGTTCGTACCCCGTATACTGAATCTGTAGTCATTAACGCTGCAACCATTCAGGCAGTACTGGGTTCTCAGTTCCGTATTACTGGCCTGGACTCGCCGCAAGAAGCTGCTGAACTTGCCTTGATGTTGCGTGCAGGTGCGTTGGCTGCGCCAATGTACTTTGTAGAAGAACGTGTAATTGGTCCAAGTCTGGGTCAAGAAAACATCGATAAAGGTGTACTTTCAACTCAGATCGGTTTCCTTCTGGTTGCCATCTGGATGGTGGTATTCTTCCGTGTGTTTGGTGTGATTGCTAACTTTGCGCTGGTCTTTAACCTGGCGATGATTCTGACAGTCATGTCCTGGATTGGTGCTTCCCTGACCCTTCCGGGTATTGCCGGTATCGTGATTACCATCGGTATGGCGGTCGATGCCAACGTACTGATCTGTGAACGAATACGGGAAGAAATGAAATGGGGGGCTTCGCCAAAACAGGCGATTGTTGCTGGTTATGATCGTGCCTATAACACCATTTTCGACTCGAACTTAACCACATTCCTGGTGGCATTCATTCTGTTCGCGATTGGTACAGGTCCGATCAAAGGCTTTGCCGTAACCCTGATGATTGGTATTGTCTGCTCGATGTTTACTGCAATTACAGTAACGCGTGCCGTGGTACAGCTCATTTATGGCAAAAAACGTAACTTGAAAAAGTTGAGCATTTAAGGAGATCACTGATGACTGAAAATACTCAACTGAATCAAAAACAGTACGGTCGCCCGGAAGACGAACGCATTATTCCGTTTATGAAGATTGCGATGCCTGCGGCATTGTTTTCAATTCTCTTAACCGTTGCGAGTATCTTCTTTATTGCTACTAAAGGCCTGAACCTCGGTTTGGACTTTACCGGTGGTGTGGCAGCCGAGCTGAACTATACCAATCCGGTCAAACCTGAAGATGTCTCCAAGGCATTGAACCAGGCAGGCTTTAATGATGCTGTGGTTCAGACTTTAGGTTCTGAACGTGATCTGATGGTGCGTATGCCGGTTCAGGAAGATATCGAAGCTGAAGACTTGACCAAGGCTGTTACAGCAGCGGTTCAACTGCCAAATAATGCGGCAGAAGTACCCAAGGTCGATGTCGTCGGTGGACAGATCGGTAACGAGCTCTATGTCCGTTCTGGTGGTGCTGTGGCATTGGCACTCCTGCTGATGCTGGTCTATGTCACTATCCGCTTTGAGTTCAAGCTGGCCATGGGTGCCGTGTTGTCACTATTCCATGACATTATCGTCACCCTCGGGATTTTTGCGATGATGCAGTGGCCATTTGACCTCACTGTACTTGCAGCACTCCTTGCAATCATCGGTTTCTCACTGAACGATAATATCGTGGTCTCTGACCGTATCCGTGAGAACTTCCGTAAGATTCGTGGTGCAGAACCGGTCGAAATCATTAACATTGCCCTGACTGAAACGCTGCGTCGTACCATTCATACCTCTATGACCTTATTGCTGGTGGTGCTTGCCATGATGCTGATGGGCGGCGATGGTCTGAAATGGTTCTCGATCGCGATGTTTGTTGGTGTCTTTGTCGGGACCTATTCGTCCATCTATATCGGTACAGCCTTTGCCTTGTGGCGTGGTCTGAACCGTCAGGACTTTATTGTTCAGGTGAAGCCAGAATTTGAAGACGAGAACCAGATTCCATAATCTGTTCTGTTTCATGTTCATCGTTCAGCCCGTCTTATGATGGGCTGAATTATTTCTGCCGTTTGAATATATGGCAGTGGGAATAATCGCAATGACTGGATGGATTTTCTCAATATCAGTTTTTTGGAAAATCACCTGTCGATGTTCATCCAGGCTTTGGAATTCATAATGATCTTGAGCTTCGCTCACCAACTGCAAAATGAGCTGCAGGCCATTAACCAGATACACACAGAGTATGCCTGCAGTGGATAACTCGGCCTGTTTGTCACAGATCAGCCACCAGCCCGGTTTTAAGCTGGGAAAATAATACGGCCCTGCTACCTGAATTGCATAATGCTGTGCTTGCAGATGAAAAATATCCTGATTGAATGAAAATGCAGAATCTATAGGAATAAGTGCAAATGCCTGCTGTTGCACCACCTGCATCTGAAATAATACGCCTTGCTCTGGAATTGGAGCTAATTCAACTTTTGGCTCAGCCGACTGATCTAAAATAAGAGTATCCAGACCCAGTTGTTGTTCCAGTTCCCTTGCTGCCTTCTCCCCGATCTGGCGTTTGCTATTCAGCAATTGCGCAATATATGAAGCAGATAAGCCAAAATGTTCACAGATCTCTTTGCCGGTTTTAAATTGCTGGGTCTCGATCAGCAGATCAATCACCTTGGCCAGATTATTCCGTCTACGTTCAAATATTTCGGTCGCACTCATCTTGGGTTTCTGGTCTATTTTTTATGCATGTGATTCAAATACCTTACAATAAAAAAGCCCACAATTAAATTGCAGGCTTTTTAAACTTACATAACGGGAATTAAGTGCCCTGTACCAGACGGCGTGCACTGATAATTCCCGGTTGCTGCTCAAGACGGGCCAGCAGTTTGGAAAGTTGTGCCAGACCTTTGACTTCAATCAGCAGCTTCATATTGGCAATCCCGTCCGCTTCCGAAATGGTATTCACCTGACGGATATTGATCTGATCCGAGAAAATGACTTGAGTCAGATCCTTCAGCAAGCCGCGTCGATCATAAGCTTCCACTACAATCTGTACGCTCTGACCGCGAGTCGGCTGCATTTCCCAATCAGCTTCTACAGCACGTTCAGGCTCTTGAGTGATCATGCGAACATAGTCCGGACAAGCGACCTTATGAATGCTCACTCCACGATTCAGAGTGATATAGCCAGCGATCGACTCACCATGCACCGGTTGGCAACATTGCGCGACATGCAGTTCCACGTTATCCAGACCGTCGATCAGAATCCCGTGCGCTGACAGTGTATGACTGGCACGCGGATTCAAGGCAGGTTTCAGCACCAGTTCAGGTTCGTCCTGATCCAGATGCATGTGACGGTTCACCTGATTAATCAGGGCATGCAGGCTGATATCACCATTGACCAGATTCACCAGAATGTCATCACCGGTTTTGACATTGAAGTGGTTGCAATAATCACTCAGATCAATCGATTTCGGGTGAATTGCCAGACGTGACAATTCTTTGTTCAGTACTTCACGGCCAACTTCCAGGTTCTTGCTACGATCCTGCTGACGGAACCAGTGACGCAGCTTGTCCCGCGCACGGGCAGTCTTGATATAACCTAGCGAATTAACCAACCAGTCCCGATTAGGTTCCCGGTCTTTTTTGGTCAGAATCTCAACCTGTTCACCGGTTTTCAGGGTGTAGGTCAGCGGCACATAGCGCTGATTTACCCGTGCGGCATAGCACTTGTTCCCGACTTCGGTATGCACATGATAAGCAAAGTCGAGCACGGTCGAATCACGTGGTAGCTCTTTGATATCGCCATCACGGCTAAACACATAGATCTTTTCAAAGCCTTCAAAATCTTGAATATGCTCAAAATTCTCTATTTCATCTTCAGATTCTTTATGTGCACTGCTTTCATTGCGCTCTTGATAATGCTCAAGTACCGCACGTAGGGAATGCAGACGATGGTTAAAGGAGCGATCTGTGGTTTTTGCGCCTTCTTTATAATTAAAGTGTGAACATACTCCCAGCTCTGCTTCTTCATGCATGCTATGGGTACGAATTTGCACTTCAAGTGACTTGTTCTCGGCAATCACCGCAGTATGTAAAGAACGATAACCATTGGCTTTCGGATTGGTAATATAGTCATCAAACTGATGCGGAATATGGCGCCAGATCTGATGCACAATACCTAAAGTGTGATAACACTCCGGTACACTTTTCACCAGTACCCGTAAAGCACGAATATCATAGAGCTGGTCAAAGCTCAGGTTCTTGCTTTTCATTTTTCGATAAATCGAATAAATGTGTTTCACCCGGCCATTAATTTCAGCTTCGATGCCATGCTCGGCCAATTCATTGCGTAATTTATCAATCACAAACTGAATATACTGTTCACGCTCGAGACGCTTTTCATTCAGTAAGGACGCAATTTCTTTATAACGTTCCGGCGCAAGATAACGGAAAGCCAGATCTTCCAGCTCCCACTTTAACTGGGCAATACCTAAACGGTGTGCCAGTGGCGAGTAAATGGTCAGAATTTCTCGGGCCACCCGTTCCTGACGCTCACGTGAGGAATTGGCCAGTTCACGCAAGGCATAGGTACGTTCGGCCAGCTTGACCAGAACAACACGTACATCTTCGGTGACCGAGATCAGCATTTTGTAAATGCCAGACAGATGTTCACGCTGGTTATTATTGAAATGATCTTCCAGGCGTTTATTTTTTTCGATCAGCTCAGACAGCTTACCCATGGCAAGCGTACCTTTGACCAGGCTATGCACCTGTTCGCCGAACTGTTCCAATACTTCACTGAGTGGCATGACGCCTTCACGAACAGCACGATACAACATGGCTGCGGACAAAGTATCTTCATCGACGTGCAGATGCGCCAGAATATCCGCCATCTCAATACCGGTATAAAAGGTATTGGAGCGGTGCTGAACCGTACTTTGCAGCTCTCTTTCTAATGTTAAGTGGGCGACTTCTTCGAGCTGCGTTAAAGGTGCGCCATCTAATATGCCACGAACCCGATCCAACCATTCAGTCAGATCCTGGTGTGCTTGTTCGGCATGTTCTACAGTCGTCTCCTGTGACAACTCATTGAGTCGCCCAGGGAGTTGCTCACGTACTGTGACCATACCCGTCTCCTACTTTTAAAAACATCATTTCTTTAATCGTTTATTTGATTTTCTTTTTCGAACAATGCGATTGATTCAACATGTCCAGTATGTGTAAACATATCCATCACGCCCGCTTGGGTGAGACGATAGCCCTGTTGTACCAAGAGTCCTGCATCTCTGGCGAGTGTCGCAGGATTACATGAAACATAAACGATTCTTTTAGCTCCAAACTGAGGGATATAATGCATGACTTCTTCTGCCCCGGCACGTGGCGGGTCGATTAATAATGCATCAAAACCTTGATTTGCCCAAGTGTGGTGCGAGAAATCTTTGGTTAAATCTTGTGAATAGAACGATATTTGTGCAATACCATTGTTTTTGGCATTTTCCGCACCACGTCGAACCATTTCATCACTTCCCTCGACCGCAATCACCTGACCCGACGCACCAACACAGCGCGCCAGCGGCAAAGAAAAGTTTCCTAATCCACAAAACAGATCCAGAACCCGTTCACCCTGTTGTAGCTGAAGCAAATCACATGCCAATCGTACCATTTGCGGATTGATGCTTGAATTTACCTGAGTAAAGTCCAGAGGATTAAAGCCGAATTTCACATCAAAGTCATCAAGACCATAGTGTAAGCGTGCAGATGCTTCTGGATCATCTATCCGCGAGAGCGTTTCTTTGCCGGCAGGCTGCAGATACAGTTGCCAGCCTTTCTGTAACGTAAATTCGCGCAATTGGTTGACATCATCGGCAGATAATTTTGCAGTTTCACGCACTAGCAGCGCAATGTCCTGATCCCCCATGGCCAATTCTATATGACCGATGTCAGCCTTACCATTGAGACCTTGCAGCAATTGTTTAAGACCTGTAACCGAGCCAAACTCGCGATCCAAGATCATACAGCGATCAATCGACGTGAGTTTGTTGGACTGATTTTCACGAAAGCCCACCACCAGCTGATCCTTGGAAGGCAGATAACGCACCCCGATTCGCGCTTTACGGCGATAATCTTCACGTTGTGAACGTAAAGGCGGTAGCCATTGATCGGGCTGGATTCCAGCAAAATGCTGAAGATGCGATTTCAGCACATTCTGTTTCAGTTCAATCTGCGCATCCGCAGCGATATGCTGCATATTACAGCCACCGCAAATCCCAAAATGTGGACACACCGGCTTCACGCGAATCTCAGAAGCATCGCTCAACAATTCAAGACTGTCGGCTTCTTCTAGCTTCTTAACTTCGCGGGTAATGCGGGCACGCACGGTTTCACCCGGCAAGGCATAACGGATAAAGACTTTCTTGCCATGTTTATGCTGCGGATGATCCGGATGTGAACCATAATGAGCGATGCCACGTCCCTCATGCGATAGTGACTCAACCTGAAAAATGTACTCGGGTTGCTGGGTAGGACGTGCTTGTGCTCGATGTTTCATGAAAACCTAGGGTGTGGAGATGGGAAAATCAAATTGGGTAAATTCAGTTCGTTGCGAAGTCTCACGCCAAACTGATAAAAAGTCCGCATGCTGCGGTTGAGTATGCAAATATTGAATCGTGCTTTGCATCAAATGCTGATAATCCGGCAATAACAGTTGGCCTTTTAACAGCAACCAGCGGATATACACCAGCCAGGTATTCAGGACATCACCTTCACAATAAGACGTCAGTTCGGTCCATTGCTGATTGCGGACATATTCCGGAACCCGATAGGCTCCGTCACCGCGCTTGCCTGGATAACCCAGCAAATGTGCCACATCATCCAGCTTCTGGAAATGACGGGCATGAAACATGGCCATCACATCCATCAGGTCAACATGACGATGATGGTAACGATTCTGGTAGTTATTATAACGCTTTTGCGTATCAATTTCGCCCTGATCGAACAGACTCGGTGCAGAGAGTCCATGATACATGGCGCGGTATAAAATCACTGGTAAATCAAACTGTGAGCCGTTCCAGCTGACCAGAGTTGGATGGCGCTTGTCAAAAATGGACAAGAATTTTTTCAAAATTTCTGCTTCGGAATGCTGTTCCCGGCTAAAGGAAAACAGCTTCATGCCCTGCTCATCGATCCATAAACCGGAAATACAGACAATTTCATGCAAGGGCGGACGCTGAAAATCAGAGCCTGAATCCTGACGGCGCAGTTTGGTCAAGGCCTGATCCAGATCTGCTTCAGGCAGGTCCAGACCAAACAGATGCGCGCCTGATTTGAGATCGGTTTGGGTTTCAATATCGAAAGTTAAAACAGGCAGGCGCATAAAACAGTGCTCAAATAATTATTCAGGATCTTGTACAGAGAATAACCCTGTAGACAAGTAACGGTCACCACGGTCACAGATAATACACACAATCACTGCATCCGGATGTTCTTCCGCCAGTTTAATCGAGGCCCACACTGCCCCACCAGAAGATGTTCCGGCACTAATGCCTTCTTTCTGTGCCAGCTTACGCATGGTTTTTTCAGCTTCGATTTGTGGAATATCAATAATGCGATCGACTCGGCTGCGGTCGAAAATGGTTGGCAGATATTCTTCTGGCCAGCGACGGATTCCGGCAATGCTTGAACCATCAGATGGCTGTAAACCGACGATCTGAATATCAGGATTCATTTCTTTCAGGTATTTCGACACACCCATGATGGTGCCGGTGGTACCCATAGAACTGACAAAATGGGTAATTTTGCCACCGGTTTGCTGCCAGATTTCTGGACCCGTGGTCAGGTAATGCGCTTCGACATTGTCCGGATTTCCGAACTGATTCAGCACCAGACCCACACCATCATTCTGCATTTGAGCAGCAAGATCACGTGCACCTTCCATGCCCTGCTCTTTGGTTACTTCAATTAGCTCGGCACCATACGCACGCATCGCGTCCTTACGTTCCTGACTCATATTATTCGGCATGATCAGCTTCATTTTATAGCCACGCATTGCTGCGACCATCGCCAATGCAATCCCCGTATTTCCGCTCGTTGCCTCAATCAGGGTGTCACCCGGTTTGATCTGCCCACGCTTCTCGGCCTGCATGATCATATTATAGGCCGGACGGTCTTTGACCGAACCTGCTGGGTTATTGCCTTCGAGTTTCGCGAGTACTGTAGCTTGAGTGTGACTTGCCAGACGCTGTAAACGCACCAGCGGCGTTTTGCCTACATAATGGTCTAACAAAAATTCATCTGCTTGAAAATCAGGGATGGTATTACTCATTATTTGCACCTATATCGAGGTGCGGCTATTGTATGAAAAAATGCTTTTCCCTGCACCCATTTAGCAAGGCTTTTTCAGAAAACTCACTAAAACTCACACACTATCAAGCCATAAACTACATTTCCCGATAATTTAGCCAGGTGAAGCAGCTCGCTAATGAAGATGAAAATACTATTTCAGTCTGGCACTTTTACAGATTGAAATTTCGTGCGTCTTAGTCTTGCTGTACCTGAGCAAAATTAACTGAAATCTCTTGTATTTTTAACTGCTAATCCGAAGCTTTATAAAAATTATGCTTAAATTTTAACTGTCGATTTAAAGCATGCTAATATGCCAGGCATAAAGAAAATACTGCTTAAATCATGTCAACGATCAACAAAAAGCTGTTTAAACGCCTACACTTAAATCATGCCTATGGACAGCTGATTGCGCTGATTTTTGTGCCGATTACCATTTTGGCCTGTGTCGGTGCCATGCTGGTGTTGACTGAGACCTCGAATGCCGCACGTGCCCAGCAGAAGCAGATGGCCATTGCGATTCTGACTCGCTTTCAAGGCACTTCAGAATATGCCCTGGATATCTTGAACCTGTATCCATGGCAATATGACCAAGCTCACAACGCCATGCAGAACATGCTGAATGAAAAGCATCTGGTTCGGGCAGCAGTTCTGGATGAAAATGGCAAGAACCGTTTGGGCATTGGTTTTCAGGAACAGGCGCCTTGGCCAGAATTTGAGAAAAGCGGCAATTTTGTTGGTCCGATTCTGCATCAAGATAATCATATCTATGCCATTAAAGTGAATGAAAACACTTTTTCTACCGGCTGGCTGGCGATCGAACTGGATAACCAGCCGCTAGCAATTGCCCGTTACCGAGTACTGATCGTACTGATTGCGACCGGATTACTGACCTTATTATTGTTATTACTTTGCTTGAATTTCTACTCACGGCGCTGGATCGCCCCAATGTATGAGATTCGCATGCAATTGCAACGCCTGAATGCCGATACCCTCGGCCAGCATATGGTGATTAACAGCACCGGCGAGCTGCGTTTATTGCAACGTGATATCGCCAATGTGGTGAAACGTTTGCATTTCAGCTTTCTGGAACTGCGTGAACATACCGAACAGACCGAAGACGATTTACGCCGCACCCTCGACACTTTAGAAGTCCAGAATATTACCTATCGTCAGGCACGCGACCAGGCGATCTCGGCCAACCAGGCCAAGTCGGTGTTTCTGGCCAATATTTCCCATGAATTGCGCACCCCGCTGAACAGTATTGATGGTTTTATTCATCTGTTGTTACGTCAGGGCAATCTCAGCAACGAGCAGAGCCTGTATTTGCAGACCATTCGTAAGTCTTCGGCGCATTTGCTGGCACTGATCAATGATGTTCTGGATTTTTCCAAAATTGATGCCGGCAAACTGGAATTAGAAACGGCACCTTTTGATCTGGAAGAAGCGATTTTTGATGTGATGGACATGTTGTCACCTCTGGCAGCACAAAAACATATTGATATGGCCTTCTATTATGCAGATGGTGTGCCAAAACACATTATTGGTGATGCGCTACGATTTAAACAGATTCTGACCAACCTGATTTCCAATGCGATCAAATTCACTCCGGATGGAGAAATCATTGTCCGGGCACGCATGGAACATGATGGAATGGATCAGTGTGTGCTGCATTTTAGTGTACAGGATAGCGGCATTGGCCTGAGTGGTACCGACCGTAAAAAGCTGTTTGAGTCCTTCTCGCAGGGTGATACCTCGGTGACCCGTCAGTTTGGCGGTACCGGTCTTGGTCTGGCAATTTCCAAACAGCTGGTCAGCCTGATGCATGGCCAGATTGGTTTTGAAGACAATCAGGAACGTGCTCCAACCGAAAAAGGCTCTACTTTCTGGTTTACTGCCCAGTTCCTGGTCGATGAAGATACCGTGATTGAGCATCCAGATTTTAGCGAATTGACCGTGGTGTCTTATCTTGCACATCCGGCAACTGCGAATGTGCTGCGGCATTATCTGGAAAATTATCAGGTTAAACATATTGAATGTGCATCAATTCTGGATCTGTTTAGCCGTCTGAATCATTTACAGAATAGCGAAAATACCTGGCTGATCGTCGATCATAGTGGTGACAGTGAAGTCTTGTTACGCGAAATCCGTTCACGTTATCAGGGTCATCTGGCTGTCTATGGTTATCAGATGCAACTGGATCCAAGCATTCTCAATGACCATCGTGCCCGTGCCCTGCATCAGCCACTCAGCCGCAGCGCGCTGATTCAGTTACTCGGCAATCAGCCGGTCTTCGACCAGGAACAGCATGAAGAATTTAATGGTCAAGGCCTGCATATTCTGGCCGTGGATGATCACTTACCCAACCTGATTGTTCTGGAAGCCTTGCTGGCTGAACTCAATGTCACCACGACCAAAGCCCTCAGCGGGCAGGAAGCGATCGATATTATTCAGCGCCGTTATGAACAGGAACAGCCAGCATTTGATCTGGTCTTTATGGACATTCAGATGCCAGTCATGTCGGGGATCGATACCACCCGTGCTATTCGCTCGCTGGAATCGACCTTTGAAAATCATAGCCGCCTGCCGATTATTGCACTGACGGCGCATGCACTTTCTGATGAAAAACATAAACTGCTGCAAAACGGCATGGATGATTATGTCACCAAGCCGATCCAGATCGAGCAGATTATCCAAATTTTGACGCACTGGACCACCGAGCATTTTAAACGGATTCCGGTACTGGAACGTGCCAATGTGATTGATGCTCTGGATCCAAATATTCTGGACTGGCAGCAAAGCCTGCAACTGGCAGCCAATAAGGAAGATCTGGCGGTAGATCTGTTACGCATGCTGGTGGACAGCTTTGCGGATGAACTCGATGAAATGCAGCAACTGATTGAACTGGAAGATTTCCCACAACTGGAACATGTGCTGCATCGTTTATACGGCGCGACCCGCTATGTCGGTGCACCGACTTTACAGAAAGTCACCGGTGGCTTTGAACAGTTCGTTTCAACCCTGCGCAAAGAACGCCGTAAGGCCGATGAAAACTTTGTTCAGGACGTGCTGAAATATTTTGATGAACTCAAAGCCGTGGTTGAACAGATTGAACAGGCTGCCCAGCAAATTTTGAAGCAACATTTGAATTAAACCTCTGAAGTGGCTCAGTCCATGACTTAAGAAGTGTGACTGAGCTGTCATGCAAGCCTAAAGGCTGCATGCTATGCTCAAGCCAGGAAAAATAAGGAAGAATGCCATGTCACTCGTGCGCTTGGAAAAAAATAACGGCATTGCCACTGTTACACTGAATCGTCCGGATAAACGCAATGCCATGAGCTTTGCCCTGCTGCGCGAACTGGTCGCGACTGCACAAAAAATCAAAAAAGATAAAAGCATCCGATGTGTGATTTTAACGGGAGAAGCCCAGGTCTTTAGTGCCGGTATTGATCTGGCAGATTTAAATAATCCTAAAAATCGTGCTTATGCCGCATGGGAACTGATCCGTCCGGGTCAAAGCTTATTTCAAAAAGCATTTCTGGTCTGGCAGGAATTGCCAGTCCCGGTGATTGCCGCAATGGAGGGCTTCTGTTTTGGTGCCGGGATGCAACTGGCATTAGCCGCAGATATCCGCATTGCCCATCCTGAGACCAAAATGTCGATTATGGAAACCCGCTGGGGACTGGTGCCAGACATGGGACTCAGCCGCTCCCTGAAAGGCCTGATTGGTATTGATCTGGCCAAAGAGCTGACCTTAACTGCCCGGATTTTTGATGGTGAATATGCCAAAGAAATCGGTCTGATCACCCATGTCGATGAACAGCCACTAGGAAGAGCACAAGCCTTGGCTGAAGAAATGCTGCAACGTTCTCCAGATGCGCTGATGGCCTCTAAATTTGTACTGGATGCCATGCAGCATCGTCCAAATAAATCCTTGCGTATGGAAAAAATATGGCAGCTGAAATTATTACTGGGTAAAAACAGTCAATTGGCCCGTAAAAAGGACAAAAACCCAGAGGTTCAGTTTGTACCGCGCCAATACAAATAAACCCAGTCTGAATCTAGGAAAGGAATAAACCAAAGCATGCAGTTGAATCGCGATACTAAAATTGCCTTTTTAGGTATGGGGCTGATGGGCACTCGCATGGCCACACGTCTGCTTCAAGCAGGTTTTCAGGTGGCAGTCTGGAACCGCACACCATCTGCCTGTGAGCCCTTGCTGGATCTAGGTGCAACTACGCTATCTTTGGATAAGATTACAGATTACCCGGTGATTCTGACCTGCCTGGCAGATGATCAGGCAGTGCAATCTGTTTTTGCTCAGATCGAACCGTATTTGGTTGCGGAGCAAGTCATTGTGGACTTCTCTAGCCTTTCAGTACAGCAAACCCAAACACTTGCCGCACAAGCACAGGCCAAGAAAGTAACCTGGATTGATTCTCCTGTTTCAGGTGGTACAGTTGGAGCCGAACAAGGCAGTCTAGTGATTTTTGCCGGTGGTGATGCCGCGACTATTGAAGATCTTGATCCGATCTATGCAGTACTTTCACAGCGCGTCACCCGTATGGGTGATACGGGTACCGGTCAGGCGACCAAAATCTGTAATCAGCTAATTGTGGCGGCGAATAGCACCTTGATCGCAGAAGCGGTCGCCTTGGCTGGACTTGCCGGGGTGGATACACGATTACTAGCGCCCGCGCTGGCGGGTGGTTTTGCTGACTCCAAGCCTTTTCAGATTCTGGCCCCCCGTATGGCCACGCAAACTTTTGAACCGGTGCAATGGAAAGTGCAGACTTTATCCAAGGATCTGAATAATGCCGTGCAACTGGCACAAAGCTTTGATCTGGATGTTCCAGTCGCGACTCAGGCATTATCACAGTTACAGGCCCATCAGGCTCAAGGCTTTGCCGAAGCAGATCTGGCTACTGTAATCCAGCAACTAAAACATTCATAACGCTTGATTGATGCAGCCCTGAATATTGAAGAGACATACATGATTAAACTTGCCGTCAACCTGTCGATGATTTTTACCGAAGTGCCGCTGATCGAACGCTTCGCGCTAGCTCATGCACAGGGCTTTAATCATGTGGAAATCCAGTTTCCTTATGAGCTCACAATTGGCCAGATTCAAAACCAGCTCAGCACGCATCAGCTGAACTTGTGCCTGATTAATGTGCCAGCAGGCGATTTGATGCAGGGCGGTCATGGTCTGGCCGGCATTCCAGGACAGGAAATTGAGTTTCGTCATGCTGTTGAGCAGGCCATCCAGTATGCCACGGCGTTGAATGTACCCCGGGTGAACATTCTGGCAGGAAAACAACCCCTTGACTGTGATCTTTTACCCTGCCTGAATACGCTGGCGAGTAACCTGAAAATGGCCTGTTCAATGCTGCTTGAACATCAAATTGAACCGGTCTTTGAAATGATCAATGGCACCGATATGCCACGTTTTTTGATTCAAAATGTTGCTCAAGCACAGGAAATGCTGGAAGCGGTACATCATCCGGCCTTAAAAATGCAGTACGACTGTTACCACATGGCAATGATGGGCGAAGATGTACTGGAAACTTTGCAAGAAAATATTGCCTCGATTGGTCATATCCAGTTTGCGGATTGTCCGGGACGGCATCAACCCAATACGGGCTCAATTCAATATCATGATATATTTCAGTGGTTAAAACATAGTCAATATCAAGGTTATGTTGCTGCCGAGTATAAACCCAGCGGACATTCCAATGATTCCTTTGACTGGAAAGCTGAGTTCTTTCCGGAGCATGACTGAGTGGACTGCGGCTTCATTTGAAATTCAGGACTAAAACCGCTATATTAGACCATGCATAATTGTTAGGAAATTACACTCCCCATGAATTTAGAACCATCGCCCAGCGCTTCTAATTCTCACGATCTTACTATGAATTCAAATTCTCAAGCTGTAGAGGACTGCTTAAAAGTCGTACATGCTGCACTTGAAGATGTAAAAGCAAAAGAAATTGTTGAGCTTGATGTCAGCGGTATCAGTAATGTGGCTGATGCTATGGTCATTGCAAGCGGTACATCGACACGTCACATCAAATCATTGGCCAATAACGTTGCTGAAGAAGCACGTAAAGCTGGCTTCCGCCCTCTTGGTATTGAAGGCGAACGTGATGCTGAATGGATCCTCATCGACCTTGGTTATGTTGTGGTTCATTGTATGCTTCCAACAGCGCGTAAATTCTATGACCTAGAAAGCTTATGGCGCAATCCTACAGATACTGACTCTGTAGCGTAAAAACCAAATATTCAAAAAAGCGACCTGTGTAGGTCGCTTTTTTATTGCCTGTTCATCTAACTTTATAAGCATTAATACAACTCAATCTGTTCGCTATTTTTCTTTAATTTTCATCTTGTCTTATGCACCGATTTGATTGGTATTTTAGGATCAATTCATCATAAACATAGACGTTCGATGACCACTCAATCATCCTTTTTCCAAGATATAAAATAAAAAATCCCCCTTTATTAAAGGGGGACTTAGGGGGAATTCTAATGATTTAGATGATTAGTGACCTGTACCATTAATGGCTTTAGTCATATCTTCCACCACTTTCTTGGCATCACCAAAGATCATCATGGTCTTGTCGTTATAGAACAAGTCATTGTCCAGACCCGCATAACCGGTTGCCATAGAGCGCTTGATCACCATAATCGTACGTGCCTTATGCGCTTCCAGAATCGGCATACCATAAATTGGTGAGGTTGGATCATCTTTCGCCGCAGGGTTCACAACATCGTTGGCACCAATCACCAGCACCACATCTGTTGCCGGGAAGTCCGAGTTGATCTCATCCATTTCCAAGATATCTTCATACGGTACGTCCGCTTCAGCAAGCAATACATTCATATGACCCGGCATACGACCTGCTACAGGGTGAATCGCAAAACGAACCGTTACGCCCTGCTCTTTCAGCAAGTTAGCCAATTCTTTTACCGCATTTTGGGCACGGCCTTGTGCCATACCATAACCTGGTACAATCACTACGCTGTCTGCATTTGACATCAGGAAGCCTGCGTCATCTGCCGAGCCAGAACGGTGATTACGTTGAACCTGTTCACCTGCTCCTGCTATCGGCGCAGCTGCACCGCCCATCGCACCACCAAACAAAACGTTGATGATTGAACGGTTCATCGCTTTACACATGATGTAAGACAGAATGGCACCTGAAGAACCCACCAGTGAGCCTGCAACGATCAACATGTTGTTTTCTAGGGTAAAACCAATACCAGCTGCTGCCCAACCCGAGAATGAGTTGAGTAGCGATACCACCACTGGCATATCACCACCACCGACTGGTGCAATCCATACCCAGCCGAATGCCAGCGCAAGGCCTGTCATCGCCCAGAACGAGGTCATATTGCCAGTCAGGAAGAAGTGAACACCAAAACCTAACATTGCAATAAAGATGATCGCCTGAACCGGTTTCACCCATGCACCTGAAATGGTTTTTGCCCATTTTTTTGCAGCCAGTTTGCCGTAAGCAAAGACTGATGCAGTGAAGGTAATCGCGCCTACGAAACAGCCCACAAACAGTTCAAATAAATGAACACGGCTCATTTCATGGAAATTGACACCATTGGCAGCCAATAGGTCTGGACCAAGTTCGATCAGTTTGTTGTTGTGAATAATGGCAGCGACAGCAATCAGGACCGCAGCCAGACCCACCAATGAGTGCATCAACGCTACAGTTTCAGGCATCTGGGTCATTGGAACTGTACGTGCACGGGCAATACCCACGATTGCACCCAGCACCATTGCGCCAATGATCATCCAGACCACTGGATTCTCAGCCACAAAGAAGGTGGTCACGACCGCAATGGCCATCGCGATCATTCCGTAACGGTTACCAGCAATCGCAGTTTTAGGACCTGATAAACCACGTAGCGTCAGGATAAAAAGAACGGCACCAATCAGGTAGAACCAATCCGCATATTCTCGAATCATTTCCATGGATTAACCCTCTTTTTTCTTTTGCTTAGGTTTAAACATTTCCAGCATACGTGCAGTCACGGCAAAGCCACCGAAAATATTAATACTGGCCAGGAATACCGCAATTGCACCAAGCACGCTCACCACGTTAATGGTCTGGAAATCCACACTACCTTCAACGCCGATCACCGGCAGGCCAACAGTCTGAATCATTGCACCGACAATAATGATCGATGACAAGGCATTGGTGACCGCCATCAACGGCGTATGCAATGCTGGTGTTACACCCCACACCACGTAGTAACCTACGAAAATGGCAAGGACAAAAATCGTAATTGTTTCAACCATGAGTCTTCTCCTTAACCACGTTTCAGCAGCACTTGGCCGCCATGAGTGACAAGTAGGGCTTTTTGAATTTCTTCTTCTTGATTCAGGACAAAATTCTTATCTGCATCAAATAATGTTTCCACGAAGTTAAATACGTTACGAGCGTATAAAGCAGAGGCTTCAGTCGATACCGTCGATGGAATATTTGGAATGCCGAGAATTTTGACGCCGTTGTCGGTATGCACGGTTTCGCCACATTTTGAACCTTCGACGTTGCCGCCAGATTCTACTGCCATGTCCAGAATCACTGAACCCGGTTTCATTTTCGCAACTGTTTCAGCACGGATTAAACGTGGTGCATCACGACCCGGTAAAAGCGCTGTGGTAATCACGATGTCAGCATTCGATACCGCTTTATCAACAATTGCAGCCTGATCGCGAATGTATTCTTCACCCGGCATCCAGCCATAACCATTTTTAGCCGCATCAGCCGCTTTTTGCTGCTCTTCAGCAGACATCGGTACGTCTAACCATTTACCACCTAAAGATTCAACCTGATCTTTGGCAGTTGGACGCAGGTCCGTGGCTTCAACGATGGCACCTAAACGTTTTGCAGTGGCAATCGCTTGCAGACCCGCTACGCCGACACCCATGATCACCACACGAGCCGGTTTAACCGTACCCGCAGCAGTCATCAGCATCGGGAACATGCGCTGATATTCAGCCGCAGCCAAAAGCACCGACTTGTAACCTGCAAGGTTGGCTTGAGAAGACAAGACATCCATATTCTGCGCACGAGACAAGGTTCGTGGCAAAAGTTCCAATGCAAATGCAGACACGTTTTGTGCCGCGAATTGGTCAAGCTCAGTATTACGGTAAGGATCAAACATTGCCACGATAGTGGTATTCGGGTTGAGTTTTTGAATTTCATCACCTTTCGGTGCACGAACTTTTAAAATCAACTGACTGCCAGTATAGGCATCATCCGTAATTTTGGCACCAACTTGTTCATAGGCACTATCGATATAGGCAGCTTTAACCCCTGCACCACGTTCGATAATCACGCTATGTCCTGCGCTGATCAATTTCTTTACTGTCTCTGGCGTCGCAGCGACGCGATTTTCACCGACAACAGTTTCGGCTGGAATTCCGATCTGCATGAGCGTTCCTCAAGCTAATTTTTCTTAAGTAAACATCGCCTAAACGATGCTTCCCCTCAGGATGTGTTCTTGTTGAATTTTTGGATTCTAATCAAACTGTTTGAAATTACCACCTACTATTTATTTAATAAATACCTATATTTTGAACTGATGATTCATAAAAATGATGCTGTGATAGCACATTTATTTAATTTAACGGCTATTCATATTCGATGCTTTTATAAACGATATTCATTCCACTGAATGAAATATCCAGATTTTGCTGGTGTAAATAAGCGCGAATTTCTGATTTATTTTGTTACATTGATGATTCTGACAATGATTGCTGTATTTCCTGATTTAGAAGCAGACTTTCAATTTCTCTAGTCCCTATAGATAGCGGCACTTTAGCTGCGCCGTTTTTTTAGTTTTGACTTTTTTGACAGATTTAGCACTCAAGCAAGAGCACTGGTTTTAGATGTTAAAATCGTATTTTATGAAATGATAGAATTTGTTTTGAGCAGATCTTCATCAGACACAATTAATAGATCTGACAAAAAGTAATCGCTAAAATTTTATAAGACTCAGGTCTCAAACAGTCAGATAAAGGGTAGAAAAAAAGCTGGATGACTATTTATTATATTAATGTACTGAACTTGATTCAAAATGGAAAATCTCATTTTCGCACCAAATTTGCGCAATAAAATAGAGTAAATATTCCACTTTTTTGACCTCAGTGCTCTTTTTTATTGTTTTTACTTTAAGTTGCGCTTTAATGAAGCAACCCCATTATCAAAAGATAAAAAATTCTGCAAACATTCACTCATATTTTCTATTTAAAATTGCACTTCTTTCTTTAAGCTGCCTGAGTTCTGACAATTTTCAATGCTGGCAATATTTCTCTACTTTTAAAGCGAGAACTTCTGGCCTATAGTGCCCTAAATTTGAACATTATTCTTATTCCTCATTTCAATTCTTCCGGTCTGAATACAAGGTTAGCCCTATGCACACGCCTCTCGATATTAGTCAAAATAAGCGCTTATTATGGCTAATGGCGATTGCATGCGGTTTATGTGCTGGCGCGAACTATTATTGCCAGCCACTGATTTCATCGATTCAGCAGTATTATCAGGTACCTGAATCACAAGTGGCGCTCACGGTCACTTTTGCTCAAATCTCTTATGCCTTGGGCCTGCTGTTTATTGTGCCTTTAGGTGACATGCTGAATAAAACCAAACTGATCCCCTTTCTCATGCTGGGTGCAGCAGCAGGTTTATTTATTTGTGCCAGTGCGGTAAATCTGCCAATGCTCTGGGTCGGCACTATCATTGCCGGACTGTTTTCCGTGGCTGCACAGATTCTGATTCCCTTAGCCACCATGGCGGTCAAACCGGAAAAAACCGGAGAAGTGGTGGGCTTCCTGATGAGCGGATTACTGGTCGGTATTCTGCTCTCGACCAGTATTGCCGGATTACTTTCCGACCTGTTTCACTGGAAAATGATTTATATCCTCAGTGGCATAAGCATGCTGGCCTTAAGTTTTTATTTGAAAGGAAAACTACCGAGCCTGCCACGTCTGAGAATCAGCTATGCAGCAATTTTTAAATCTATGGGGATATTACTCAAGCAGGAACCACGTCTGGTATTGCGTTCACTTACAGGCGCCTGTGCTTTTGCTGCCATGAGTATGTTGTTCTCCACCATCGCTCTGCTGTTGACGCAGGAACCTTTTCAGCTTTCTGATGTCATGGTCGGACTGGTCACGCTGGTGGGTGTATTTGGCGCACTTTCCACGCAGTTCATTGGCAAATGGGCCGATCGTGGCCATATCAAAACACTGAGCTGGATCGGTTGTTCTATCCTGATGGGAAGCTGGCTGTTTTTATATTTTGGTGCGGTATCCTTGCTCAGTTATATTCTGGGTTATGGACTGATAAATCTGGGGCTCGCGATTACGCACAGCTGTAACCAGAACGTGATTTTCCGCCTGCGCCCGGATGCCAAATCACGGGTCAATTCACTGTATATGACCTTGTATTTTATAGGCGGTGCCTGTGGTTCAGCCTTAGGGGTTTATGCTTGGCATCACGGGGGCTGGAGCATGACCTGTATGACAGGACTTGGGCTAGCTTTGTGCGCTACCTTGTTCGCCCTGCTGGATCAATGGCATCAGGCTAAGACTAAGACAACCGCATAAGTATTTTGACTATATTTAGCTGACTTGCATCGCTGGATAATAAGGCTTATTCAGATCAAGAGTTTGTGAGTTTTCTAATAAAATACAGATAAGAACCGGCAATAAGGCTGCCAGAATCCGGCAGCTCTCCTCTAATGATTTATAATTCAGCGAGCTGTGATACGTGGCGCCACCCTGCATTATCTGATGGTGCAAGGTAGATAGGCGCTGAAATATTCCAGCTAAAATTTCGATAGAATTTCGTTCTTTTAAAGCATTCTCTATATTCTGTTTCTGTGTTTCCAGGTCAGCTTGACAGCTTTCCAGACTAATTTTCTGATGACGATAATCCCAAAAGCTTTGCTCCACATAGGGATTGGCCAAGAGTGAGCGAATCGGCTGGCTGTATTTTTCCCAGAGAATATGATTAATTTTCTGATCCAGATCCTTTTGGCAGAGTGTTTCCAGAAACTGCTGCAGCTTGCTCTGATCTTGAACAAGATCACGCTCATCTGCATAAATCGCCTGAAAGCTGATCCACAGGCTGATAAACTTAAAATCCAGATCTTGATCCAGATCTAGCGATTTTTTAAACCAGCCTAAGCCCCGATGAATTCTTAAATTAAAATGTGCCGAATTTTGTGCTTTATGGCTTTTATAAATTTCCTCCAATAACAACATGATTATTCTCCTTATTTCTAAAATTTTTATCTTCATCTTTCTCCTATCAAAATATACCATTCCAACCTGACTGGGAATTCCAATTTTATTTCTTGTTTCATTCCTTGGATTTACTGACCTAGCTCAAGTTCGCCGGGTGGTTTTTCTGATTTTATGCTAGTATTACGCCCTCTTTTTGCGACGTCAGCCGATCCGGTTTTAGCCAAAAACCAATCGCTGAGTGCTCGCATGGATTGCTTCTTCTTTCTTCCATTTCGTTAAGGCGTGATTTTGAATGACTGATCTGACCACCATTGAAAATAAACTTCAACCACGAATCAGTGTTGCGCCGATGATGGATTGGACCACCAAAGACTATCGTTTCTTTGCGCGTCTGTTTAACCCGAATGTGATTATGTACACCGAAATGGTCACCACAGGTGCGATCATTTATGGCGATGCCAAACGTCATTTGGACTTTAATACGGAAGAACAGCCAATCGTGCTACAACTTGGCGGCTCAAACCATAAAGATCTAGCCACTTGTACCAAGATGGCACAGGACTGGGGCTATAACGAAGTTAATTTAAATGTAGGTTGCCCAAGTGACCGGGTACAGAATAATAAAATTGGTGCCTGTTTGATGGCGGAGCCTGATCTGGTCGCAGAATGTATTGCTGAAATGCGTCATGCGGTGGATATTCCAGTGACCGTAAAACACCGGATCGGAATTGATGATATGCACTCTTATGAGGAGATGCTGCATTTTGTCGATACCGTGGCCAAAACCGGCTGTAATAATTTTATCGTGCATGCGCGGATTGCCTTATTAAAAGGTCTCTCGCCTAAAGAAAACCGTGACGTGCCACCTCTACGTTATGAAGATGTCTACCGTTTAAAACAGGAGCGTCCTGATCTGCTGATCGAGATCAACGGCGGGATTAAAACCTATGCCGAAACCTTGGAACATCTCAAACATGTGGATGGGGTGATGATTGGCCGCGAAGCCTATCATAATCCTTACTTACTGGCTGAACTGGGCCAACTATGGAATCTGGATGCACCAGATCGTTTTGAAATTATGCAACAGATGCTGCCTTATATTGCCCAGCGCATGACCGAAGGTGCACCTTTATCCATTATTACCCGTCATATTTTGGGACTATTCCAGAACTTGCCGGGTGCACGCAAATGGCGTCAGGCTTTAAGCGGTGGTAATGCTAAAACCTTGAAAGATGTAGAAACTGCACTCTTTAATATTCAGGAAGCCATGCAGCGTACCGAAGATTATGTACGTGAGCATCAACAAGTGGAATCATAAACAAAAAAAAAGCACCGATGATCGGTGCTTTTTTATAGCGATTGCGCATGAGTTATTGCGTATACGCCGTGATATTACCGACCGGAATCGGCTCTTCCTGATAAGAAACATCTTGTAATGCGGGTTCAGCCACGGGTGTGATCAGAGAGCCGGAGACATTCTGGTTTGGTTCATCTACAGGTTCCAGATCATCCAAGGCTGAGGCCAGTTGCTGTAATTCTCGATCCAGTTGCTGACGATATTTTTCAATTTCAATTTCATCAATAAAAGCAAAGGCATCATCTTCAATCGACCAACTATACCCCCCATCCACCTTAAAGACTTTTACATGAATGGGATATTCCTCACCCTGATAATTCAGATGAGAAATAGCCTGAAACTCATTCCCCTGACGCTGGACAATTTTGACCTTTTTCACGGTAAAACGATAGTGTTGATAATCTCGATTGGAATTAAATTCACGTTGCATCTGCGTTTGAATATTTTTGGCCAGCTCATCCATCGAGACAAAATAACTGCATCCAGTCAGACAGGCGACCATCCATAACATCATGATTTTTTTCATAGCGCCCATCTTTTTTTCTTTCCACTTCCTGCTTATAGCTGATATACGCAGTATTTTTATCTTTGCTTATTCTGTGATCCATTTTATGCTTTTTTGCAAAAACAATAAACAAACGGCGCTTCGATTAAGACTAAATATTTATGGTTTCTATAGTTTTTTTGAATTAATGATAAAAAATCAGCCATAAAAAAACCCTGATGGATTCAGGGTTTTTTCGATACAGATCGTTTTAAAAATCATCATCACTGGATGGATCACGATGTAAGGCATCATGAATGGCTTCGATCAACTGCTGGGCAATTTCCTGCTTGGAGGCTTTTTCCAGATCACGTTTGTCCAGCTGATAATGCTCGGCAAAGAATACTGTCATGGCATTTTCATCCGAAGCAAAACCAATATCCGCACGTGAAACATCATTGCAGGCAATCATATCCAGCTTTTTCGCGACCAGCTTTCCGGCAGCATATTCTTCAATATTGCGGGTTTCTGCAGCAAAGCCGACCATAAATGGACGTTTTTCCTGCTGGGCAATGGTGGCGACAATATCCGGATTTTTCACTAAAGCGACATTCAACTCATCTCCGGCTTTCTTGATTTTATGTTCGGCAACCTGTGCCACACGATAATCGGCTACCGCAGCGGTCGCAATAAAGATATCGCAACCATTTTCCAGCATTTGCATGCTTTCATTCAGCATTTGCACGGCAGAAGAAACATTCTTACGTTGCACGCCATTTGGGGTGTCCAGACTGACCGGCCCTGCTATCAGGGTCACATTAGCTCCGGCCGCATAACAGGCTGCAGCCAGTGCAAAGCCCATTTTTCCGGTACTGTGATTGGAAATATAGCGCACTGGATCAATCGCTTCGCGGGTGGGGCCTGCGGTAATCGTGACCTGTTTGCCCGCAAGCAGGCCAAATTTTTCCGCAATCGCACGTTGGACTTTATGGAAATATTCAGTCACCTGATGCGCTAAATCTTCCGGCTCAGGCATCCGGCCCAAACCTACATCACCACAAGCCTGTGATCCCGCATCCGGCATGATCACATGCACACCATCTTCGATCAGTGTCGCAAGATTGCGCTGCGTTGCTTTGGCTGCCCACATTTGCTGGTTCATGGCAGGCGCCACCCAGACGGGTGCTTTCGTCGCCAGATATAAAGTACTTAAGAGATCATCAGCCAGACCTGCGGCAAACTTTGCCAAGGTGTCACAGCTGGCCGGTGCTACCAGCAACAGATCTGCCCAACGTGCCAGTTCGATATGGCCCATGCCTGCTTCTGCTTCAGTATCCAGCAATTCGGTATGTACGGGATTGCCCGATAAGGCTTGAAAGGTTAAAGGTGTAATAAAAGCCTGTGCACCGTGAGTCATGACGACCCGCACATCGAATCCGGCATCTTTCAGACGGCGAACCAGAGTTGCACTTTTATAGGCAGCAATACCGCCAGTGACGGCCAAAATTATATTTTTATGAGGAATTACACTTAGATCAAAGCTCACAAACAGATTACCTTGCTGTTGCAGTGGGGCTCACAATAGCATTAAATAATCGCATTCCCAAGAGATCGGCTTGCGGGAAAACTGATAATTCATAATAAATAAGTCTAATAACTATGCAATTTTCTATTAAAAACTGGCCAGAACAAGAACGGCCGCGAGAACGCTTAATTCAATATGGCGCAGAAAGTCTGTCCGATGCCGAGCTACTGGCTATTTTTCTGCGCTCCGGTTCCCAGCAACATTCGGCAGTTGATCTGGCGCGCTTGCTGATTCAGCATTTTGGTCATTTGACTGCGTTGCTCGATGCACCTTTACAGGAAGTCAGCCAGTTTCATGGCATGGGCATCAGTAAATATACCCAACTGATGGCCGTCAAGGAACTGGGACGGCGTTACATAGCCGAGCACCTGAAACAGGATGCACTGGAACTTACCAATTCCAAGCGGTTGAGAGATTACTTACGTTTTGAACTGCTCGGTGAAACTCAGGAAGTGTTTGCCGTGCTGTGTCTGGATGCCAGTTTAAGAAAAATTGCCTTTAAAAAACTGTTTTATGGCTCAGTGAATGCATGTGATATTTCTATTAATCAATTACTACGTTATGCCATTAGCCAACAGGCGACCTCGATTGTCATTGCGCATAATCATCCGCTGGGTCGGCCCTCTCCATCCAAGGCCGACCTGGCATTGACCCATCAGATTCAACAGGCCTGCCAGCTGGTGGATATCCATCTAATTGACCATTGCATCATCGCCTTGGAAGGCAGTTTTTCCTTTGCTGAGCAGCAACTCATCAAACCGGAAATGCAGTATTGAATAGCACTTGACAAAGCAGGCACAACTCCACAAGATCATGAAAAAAATTGTGATGATTCCAATAAATGATCGTACGTGACCAGCCGACTGTTTTTAA
Organism: Acinetobacter sp. CIP 64.7; assembly: GCF_000369745.1. Taxonomy (GTDB): domain Bacteria; phylum Pseudomonadota; class Gammaproteobacteria; order Pseudomonadales; family Moraxellaceae; genus Acinetobacter; species Acinetobacter fasciculus. The sequence continues at coordinate 860,432 of NZ_KB850178.1, forward strand.
ACTGCTGTTTTCCTGGCGGGGGACGATTTTACCTAAAGTTTTACCGCCTTTGGGCGTGGTGATGCTGATGTCAGCCATCATTGGTGGCTTGTCACATATTGGTTATTTTCATTTTCCAGAATTACCCTTGGTTGGCTTTACCCTGATTGGAGTGGTACTGTCTATTTTTCTTGGTTTTAAAAATACCGCCTGTTATGACCGCTGGTGGGAAGCGCGCAAACTTTGGGGCATTTTGATTGCCAATTCACGTCATTTTGACCGTGATTGCAGGATGCTGTCTCAAGGTCGCCGTGAACGTGTGATTCAGCATGTGATTGTCTTTGCCAATGTACTCCGCGATCGCCTTCGCCATCAGACAGCCAATCCGACTGAGCTGGTAGAAACCAGTGGCATGAGCCAACAGGCTGTAACCCAACTTTATCAGCAGGCCAATGCGCCGCAATATACATTGAGCCTGATTCAGTGGGAGCTGATGCAGGCGCTCAAAGAAGGTGAAATCTCCGACATCATCTATATGCAGATGAATAATCATGTAGCAGAACTAAGTATTGTCCAGACCGGTTGTGACCGGATTGCGACCACACCTTTGCCTTTTGCCTATTCGGTCTTGCTGAATCGTACCGTCTATTTTTTCTGTTTTATTTTACCTTTTAGTCTGGGTTCAACGCTCGGTCTGTTTACACCTTTGCTGGTCGGCATTTTGGCCTATACCTTTTTGGGACTAGATGCGCTAAGTTCAGAAATTGAGGAACCTTTTGGTACCCAAAGCAATGACTTGCCACTGGACTCAATGGTACGTACTATTGAAATTGAACTGTTAGGGACTTTAGGTAAACCAACACCACCACCGATTCAGGCTCAAGATCATAATTTGCTATAATTTATAATTCTTTCCTCGCCCTTTGCTATTAGTAGCGAAAGGAAAATCTTCTCTCAAATAAAAAAGATCGAGGTAAAGGAATGACTAAACAAAACTCTCCCAAATCCCGATCTGACCCGGTTTAAGGCTCGGGACATTACCGAGTTTAATCCAAGGCATGTGATCGCCATGAAAATCACTGCCAATCGAAACTTTAAGATCATATTCAGTAATCATTCGATCCACCATCTGCCGGGTGGAACTTGGTTCAATCGCCGGTGGCAGCTCGACGGCATCTCCACCGAACTTGGCAAAGATCTCGATCAGGTAGCGAATATTGGTCGCAGATAAATCATATTTGGTCGGATGTGCCAGTATCGCAAAGCCACCACTTTCATGAATCACCTGAATCGTGTCTTCAAGACTCAAGCCATCAAATTTGACATAAGCTTTCTTGCCTTCCTTGATGTATTTATCAAAGGCCTGTTGCGGACGGGTCACAATCCCCTTTTCTACCAGCGTTTTGGCAATATGTGTCCGTGTCACCCGATCAGGGATATTGTCGACTTTGGTCAGTACATCAGCATAAATATCCCCACCAATTAAAGGTGTCAGCAGATCACAAATCTGTTTAGAGCGTTCAGCCCGGATTTTCTTTTGCTGATTGAGGGCTTTTTGTAAAGGCTCAGGATTTTGCATATTTAGCGCGACGATGTGCACGCCATAGTTTTTTTTGGTGGCAGGACGTAACCACTGGCTGGATATTTCCACCCCTGAAATGATCTTAATCTCATGATTTTTAGCGGCTTCCTCAGCCAATGCCAAACCGTCCATGGTGTCATGATCCGTCAGGGCCAAAGTATGGACAAGTTTTTCCACAGCCGCTTCGACTAATTGCTGAGGACTGAAAGTTCCATCAGAAATATTACTATGTGTATGTAAATCTACGCCGTGCATCTCTATACTATGACATTTATTTGATCAGATTTAGATACTCTAACATGAAAGCACTTTTAGACTTTGTGCCACTCATTATTTTCTTTTATTTATATAAAACTGTAGATCCAAAAGACACTGACCATCAATTGCTGCAATTGATCGGTTCTGCGGGGGGTGTCGACAATAATAATATTCTTGTTGCAACCACAGGTCTGATTATTTCCATGCTGGTCGTCTATGGTGCGTTATTTGTCATGCAAAAATTCCGTCTGGACAAGCAGCAATGGATTGTCTTGTTCATGACGGTGATTTTTGGTGGCATCACCCTGATCCTCAGTGATGATTTCTATATCCGTCTGAAAGCCGTGTTATTGAATCTGGTCTTTGCAGGTGTATTCTTCCTGTCCCCTTGGTTTAGCAAGGATAAAAAGCCTCTGATCCAGCGGTTATTTGGTCCAGTATTCAATCTAAGTGAAAAAGGCTGGTTCAAGCTGAACTATGCTTGGGTTGCCATGTTCGTACTGATGTCATTTCTGCATACCTTTTTCGCCTATTTGTGGATGGATGGAAAATATTGGGGCGAATTTACCGCATTCGGTGACATGATCGTGATGTTTTCCTTTATCATTATTCAGTTTATTGTATTGCGCAAATACTTTAAGACCGCTGAATAAGTCCAACTACAAACGATTGAGAGTCATCATGCCATTATTCGTCGTTAGCTGTACCGATCGGGAAGGTACAGTTGAAAAACGCCTCGCGATTCGTCCACAACATCTTGCACGTCTGGAACAGTTAAATGCTGAAGGCCGCCTAATTGTTGCAGGTGCCATGCCTAAAGATCCAGCCAATCCACAGGCCGGTTTTTATGGCAGTACCATTATTGTCGACTTTGACAGTCGTGAAGCGCTGGATACATGGCTACAGGATGAACCTTTCTTAAAAGAAGGTGTGTACGAACACATCGATGTCAAACCATTCAATAAAGCATTCCCTCAAGGATAAGGTTCATGCGTGTTGTTACTGCCAGTATCATTGGCCTATGTTTTATGATTTCTCCAGTATGGGCAGTCGAAGTTGCGCCTGCTCCTGTGACTCAGGGAAATCAGACAGCACAACTTCAAGGGACAGCGGTGACTGTCCAAACCCAGTCTACGCCGAAACCTGCCATTATTCCTGCCGTAGCGTCTTCTGCCCAATCGGTGACACCTGCTGAAAATAAACCGTTAACCGCAGAAGAAATCGCCAAGCTCAAAGCCCAGCAAGATGCCAAGGTAAAAGCCTTAGTCAAAGATCAGGCCACCCGTTTGCAGCAACTGGAAAAAGCCAATCTGGAAGCACTATCGCAAAATCAGGAATTGCAGCTCAAGAATGACAATCTAGGGGTTCAGGTACAAGTACTGCAAAGCGAACGCAGTGCCCAGATGTTCCTCTACGGCGCTGCAACCCTGGCTGTGGGGGTATTGCTCGGCTTCCTGATCGCGAGCTATGTTTATACCAAACGTCGCCGTCAATGGTAAGCTATAGCCCTTCCCGATATCTTTAAGGTTGTACCCGTTTTGTCACACGCAATTCAAACTGCTGATCTGGATTGGCAATTGGTGGATGGTATTGATGTGCCTGTATCCAAGCAATTTGGTGATGTGTATTTTTCCAAAGACAATGGCTTGCTGGAAACCCGGCATGTCTTTTTAAATGGCAATGATCTCAGTACGCGTCTGGCAGATTTAAAACCTTTTGAATATTTCTGTGTCGGTGAAACGGGTTTTGGTACTGGTTTAAATATTCTGGCCCTGTGGCAGCTCTGGCAACAGGTGCGTCCGGACAATCACAGTCATCTGCATGCGATTTCAGTTGAAAAATTCCCTCTTTCTAAAACCGATCTGATTCGAGCCTTAAATGCCTGGCCAGAACTCAAGCCTTTAGCTCATCAACTCATCTCTCAATATCCGATGCCAATTGCCGGCTGTCATCGTCTCAGTTTTCCTGAAGAGCGATTCAGTCTGGATCTATGGCTGGGTGATGCACATGATGTTTTCCCGGTAATTGAAAAAACTGCGCCGGTGAACGCTTGGTTCCTGGATGGTTTTGCGCCTTCCTGCAATCCAGACATGTGGGAAGAAAATGTTTTAAATAATATTGTACGTTTATCCGAGATCGGTACCACTTTCGCCTCTTTCAGTGTTGCTGGCGTCTTAAAACGTGGCTTAAAAAATCATGGGATTTCAATTTCCCGCCCACGTGGTTTTAAGCATAAGCGTGAAATGCTGAAAGCGATCTGGAATCCGGCTGAGGAAAGCAACCCATCTTCAGCGCAGGAAACAACTCAAAAAAAAACTGAGCGAGATACAAAGACCAATATCAGACCTCGTCAAATCGCTGTGATTGGCGCTGGAATCGGTGGTTTAAGTAGCGCATGGGCATTCGCTCAACGCGGTCATCAAGTCACGATCTACGACCAGTCAGCGCCCCTCTCCGGAGGTTCTGGCAATCCACTGGCTTTGCTCAATCCCAAACTCTGTCCGGTTGAGCAAAGTGCAGAGCATTTAATGACCTTGGCCTGGCAACAGGCTCTGACGCACTATGCAAAATTCAAGGCTTTCCGCCCGATTCAGGTCAATCAACTGGCCTTAAAAAACCCTGAACAGCTTTTGGAATTAGCAGAGGAATATCCTGAAGAAATTCTGGCTGTACAAGATACAGAAGATCAAGAGATTCAAACTGCATTTCCAAGTTTAAAACTGTTAGCAGCTGGTGCGGTTTCTCCTCATCAATTGCGTGATGAAATTTTGCAGCATCCGAATATTCAATATAAACAGGCCAAAATTAGTTATATTGAAGCGGCTACAAAACCTCAGCTCTTTTCAGATGAACAGAATCTAGGTGAATTTGATCATGTCATTGTCTGTACTGCGCTAGAAACAGTACAATTTTTTGCAGATTATCCGGTTTTGAAACCGATTCGCGGACAGGTCAGCTGGGTGAATAATCAAGCCCAGCCTTTAAGTGAAAATATTGCCTATAGCTATGGCGGTTATTGTATGCAACTGGATGCAGAACATCTGATCTTGGGCGCTTCTTTCTATCCAGGTCGGGATGATGCAGAGGTACTGGCAGAAGACCATGTACACAACTACGAACTGATCCACAGTGTCTTTCCTGAATATGCACAATCATTAGCTTCTACCGAGACCTGGCAAGGTCGTGCCTCGGTACGCGCGCAAAGTCAGGATTATTTCCCCTTGCTCGGCAAGATGAAAGCGGATGAGGAAATTTACAGCTTTGCCGGTCTAGGCTCCAAAGGTTTTCTGTTTGCGCCGCTCTGTAGTGAAATTCTGGCAGCCCAGATTCTGGGAGAAGCCTGTCCGATACCATCGAGTCTCGTCAAAAAACTCAGTGTGACGCGTTTTCAGAAGAAAGTGAAAATGAAGAAACCGTATTTTAAGCCTCAAATATAGAATTTTATTTTAAGGGTGTTCCTGCGGGAGAGGACTAGGGTGAGGGTTTTATTTTATTGTGAAAATATTTTACCTTTCTGCCCCTCTCCTAAAAGGCATAGGTATCTACACAATTCCTGAACTTTGCGTTAAATTGAAGAGCATGCTCTTCAATTTAACATCTCTGGCCTGGATCAGCGTCTTGTCAA